>PHDR01000133.1 GCA_002841035.1 Bacteroidetes bacterium HGW-Bacteroidetes-12
ATTTTTAGCTCTATTCCGAATTTAAAATATTGCAAATAAAATTCCGTCCCAAAACCAATTTCAGCCACTATATCATCACGTTTTAATTTCACAATAATATCACTTAATTCTGTTGATAAATTATCCGCATTTACATTTGAAGCCAAATCAATGGTATAAGCTGCTCCGCCAATAAAATAAGCACTAAAATTATTTACTCGCACCGATTTGTATTTCAAATTCAATGGTAAATTAATGAGTGTTGATTCAATATCTTTTTGAAAAATCTTAGGTCCGTCAAAGGTTTGATAGGTATAATTTAATGTTCTGGAGGTGAATGCTAAATTTGGAGTGAATCGCAAATTAAAAAAATCATTTAAATGTAAATCTGAAATAATTCCTAAGTTAAAACCAGTGGAGCTTGCTGGATTAATTGTTAATAAAGAATCGTTATTTGTAAGAGGAGGGTTTTTTCTATTTACAATAAAATTATTTGAGTTTATACCTATCAGAAAGCCAAAATGGACTCTTCTTTTCTCAAATTTAGGAAGGTTTTTAGTATGTTCTTTTCCATTATAAATATGTGTTTGAGCAACTGTGTCCGAACAAATCCAACAACAAAAAATTACGATTATGGTTTTATATAAATTCAAACTACTTAAAAGTTGGTTGTAATAACGTAAATTAAACGATTTTATTTGTTTGCTTTATAAATAGTTGCTATTCCAAACATTAATGGAATTGCTTGTGCATTTTTATAGCCAATTTTTGAAAGCAAGGAGGTGAAGTTAGTTCCATCAGGAAAAGCGTAAACAGACTCAGGTAGATAGGAATAAGCAGCATTGTCTTTAGATATTAAATTACCAATTCCTGGTAAAATTTTATTAAAATAAAAATGATATAACTGTTTAATAGGAAATTTTTTAGGTTTTGAAAATTCTAAAATAATTGCTGTTCCATTGGGTTTCAACACACGCAACATTTCCGATAATCCTTTTTCTAAGTTTTCAAAATTCCGCACCCCAAAAGCAACAGTGTAAGCATCAAAAAAATTGGTTTCAAAACGTAAATTTTCTGAATCACCAACTTCAAGGGAAATAATATTATCTACTCCTTTGGCTTTCATCTTCTCTTTACCCACATTTAACATTCCTTCTGAAATATCCACACCAATAATTTGTGTTGGATTTAATTTTAGTGCTTCAATAGCAAAATCACCCGTGCCTGTTGCAACATCTAAAATAATTTTAGGTTGTGAAGGCTGAAGCAAACGAATGGCTTTTTTTCTCCATAAAATATCTATCCCCATCGACAAAAAATGATTCAAAAAATCATATTTGTGAGAAATATTATTAAACATGGTTGCTACCTGTTCCTTTTTTGTTTCTGTATTTTCTTTGTATGGAATAACGGTCATTAAATCAATTTAAGTAAAGATTCTGATAGTAATATTTTTTTATCAATGGGAACAACCCCAACTTTTTCGCATACCAATCCACCTGCAAGATTAGCAATTTTGGCTATGGTTTCTTCATCTTGTTTCAACGCCAAACATAGGGCAGCAACACTAATTACAGTATCTCCAGCTCCTGAAACATCAGCTATTGTTCTAATATGAGCAGGAATATGAAGTTGTTGGTTTTTTGAATAACTATAAATTCCATTTTCTGACAATGTGATTAAAGTTATCAAGCTATTTAGGTTTTTATTTAGCAATTGAATTGCCTTTTTAATCTCACTAATTTTTTTAGCATCAATTTCAATATTTAATCCTTCTTTTAATTCCTTTAAATTTGGTTTGAATAGCGTTACATTCTTATAATCTAAAAAATTTCTCTTTTTAGGGTCAACTGTTGTTGGAATATTTTTTTCATTACATAATTCCACAACATCCTTAATTAAGGATGTTGTAATCACACCTTTATCATAATCTTCAAAAACAACTACATCAATTTTTTTAGAAGTAATTATTTTTTTAATTTTTTGGAAAAGCGACTTGGTTTCTACTTCCAACAGGTTTACATCTGTTTCCGAATCGACACGCAACAGTTGATGTTTATTTCCAATAATTCTTGTTTTAACAGTAGTAACTCGAGTATTAACATTAAGTATTCCTTCAGTTGAAAGAGCTGCTTTTTTTAATAAATTTTCAAAAACACCCCCATCCTCATCTTGCCCAATTACCGAACAAAGAATAGGGTTTGCTCCCAATGCTTGTATGTTTAATGCAACATTTGCTGCTCCTCCCAATCGTTTTTCTTTTTTTTCAACGGACACAATTGGCACTGGAGCTTCTGGCGAAATCCGATCTACTTTTCCAAAATAGTAAGCATCAATCATTACATCCCCAATAATCAACACATTGAGGCTGTTAAAATCCTTGAAAAGTTGATTTAATGATGTTTTTGTAAGTATTTGTTTTTTATTCATTTTTGAGAACAAGAGTTACACCTGCAAAGAAACACAAAATTTATCAATGTCGTATTTCGTTTTCTATTTTGTATTAACGGTTATTCTTCTACAATTCCTTAAAATACATTTCTATTTCCTCAAAAAAGTGTAAATTCGGGACTTAATTTAAACCACTATGAGAAATATAAAATACATTGTTTTTTCTTTACTCGTTTTAACTTCCTTAAACCTTATGAGTCAGGAAAGCAAACAAGTGAGGCAACAAAGAAAAGTTCTAGAAAAACAAGAAATTGAAAAGAAAAAAGCACAAGAAAAATCAATTGAAGAAGGTAAGAAACGACACGAAAATATCCAAACAAAAGCAACAAAAAAACGCATGAAACAATCAGCAAAAAAATCAGCAAAAACTAGAGGTGAAAAAAAGAAATTCTTTTTATTTCGAATTTTCAGTAAAAACTAAACGAGTTGCGATTTACGAATTACGAATTACGAATTACGATTTATGATTGTTGATTGAAGACTGTGAACTGCGGATTGTAGACTGTGAACTGTTGATTGTAGACTGTAGACTGTGAACTGTTGATTGAAGACTGTAGATTGAGAACTGCGGATTGAAGACTGTGAACTGTTGATTGAAGACTGTGAACTGTTGATTGTAGACTGTAGATTGAAAACTGTGAACTGAAGACTGAGAACTGAATACTAATACTTAAAATATGAATATAAAAGAAATTACAACACTACTAGAAAAATTTGCTCCACTCTCCTTACAAGAAAGTTATGACAATGCAGGATTAATTGTTGGAAGTGCAACGGATGAAGTTTCTGGAATATTGATTTGTTTAGACAGTACGGAAGACATTGTTGACGAAGCCATAGAAAAAAATTGCAACCTTATTATTGCTCATCATCCCATTATTTTTTCTGGATTGAAAAAACTCAATGGAAAAAATTACATTGAACGCACCATCATCAAAGCCATAAAAAACAACATAGCTATTTATGCTGCTCATACAAACATGGATAATGCTTTTAATGGCGTGAGTTTCAAAATGGCTGAAAAATTAGGATTAATTAACTGCCAAGTGTTGTTGCCTAAAAATAATTTGCTCAAAAAAATAGTAACCTTTTGTCCTATAGATTATGCCGAAGCTGTTAGAAACGCTCTTTTTGCCAACGGAGCAGGAAGTATAGGAAACTACAGTGCTTGCAGTTTCAATACAGAAGGAATTGGCACATTTAAAGGCAATGAAAAAACCACTCCTTTTGTGGGAAAACAAGGACAATTACATTATGAAAATGAAATTAAAATTGAAACAATAATTCCAGCTTATCAATTAAAAAAAGCAATTAATGCAATGCTTGTAGCACATCCTTATGAAGAAGTTGCTTATGATGTTTTTCCAATAGAAAATTCTTGGTCAACCATAGGAAGTGGAATTATTGGAGAACTTTCTCATCCAGCAGAAGAAAGCTCATTTTTAGAACAAATTAAAACAGCACTCAAAACCAATTGCATCAGACACACCCCTCTTTTAGGAAAAAAAATACAAAAAGTAGCCTTATGTGGAGGCTCTGGAAGTTTTCTACTTCCAACTGCCATTCAAAAACAAGCCGATATTTTTATTTCTGCCGACTTCAAATACCATCAATTCTTTGATGCAGATAATCAACTAATTATAGCCGATATTGGACATTATGAAAGTGAACAATTTACTTCGGAATTATTTTATGAGATACTTACAAAAAAAATTCCTAATTTCGCCATTCATTTATCGGAAAAAAATACTAACCCCATAAATTACCTTTAAAAAATGGCAAAAAAAACTACAACAGCTACAGTAGAAGAAAAACTAAGAGCATTATATGAACTTCAACTTGTCGACACTAAAATTGATAAAATCCGCTTAATTAGAGGAGAACTTCCGTTGGAAGTGCAAGATTTAGAAGATGAAATTGAAGGATTGCAAACTCGTTTAGAAAAATTAACAACAGAAATAGATGATTTAAAAACTGACGTTTCTAATAAAAAAAACACCATTAAAGATGCAAACAACCTCATAAAAAAATACGAGGAACAGCAAAATAAAGTAAGAAACAACAGAGAATTTGATGCTATTACTAAAGAAATTGAATTTCAAAAATTAGAAATTGAATTGGCTGAAAAAAGAATTAAGGAAGGTGATTTTTTATTGGTTTCCAAACAAGAAAAAATTGATGAGGCTAAAGAATATTTAGATGGACGAAAAATTGATTTAGAAAATAAACAAAATCAATTAGAGGAAATCACGAAAGAAACTCAAGCCGAAGAGGCCATATTATTAGCTAAATCTGAAAAAGCAGAAGCCGTAATAGAAGATAGATTATTAAATGCTTACAAAAGAATTAGAGAAGGAGCAATTAATGGTTTAGGAGTAGTTACCGTTCAACGAGATTCTTGTGGAGGTTGCTTTAACAAAGTTCCGCCTCAACGACAGTTAGACATTAAAAACCACAAAAAAGTGTTGGTTTGCGAACATTGTGGAAGAATTTTAGTTGATGCTACTTTTGATCCTAACTATTCTGTTGAAGCTCCTGAAGAAGAAAAACCAAAAAGAAGAATTACAAGAAGAAGCAAAACTGAAGCTTAATCTAAAAAATATAATTTCTAAAAAATCCGATGCTCACCCATCGGATTTTTTTATGAGCGAAAATTTATACCACTAAAAATAAAATAACTAACTTTATAAAGTTTTTTATCCAATTCACATACTATGAAATTAATCTCAACATTTTTATTTTCTTGTTTAACGCTAATTTCTATGGCCCAAATTAGCCACGGAGGAAAGCCGCTAACACTAACAAACAACTCATTAAGCAATTTTATCCCTGTAATTACCACATCAGCCATAGATAAAACCCCGCTCGAACAAGAAGATTTAATTACGGATAACATTAAAGAAATTTCATGGCGATTTGGTGTGGAAATCCCTCTCAACCTTTCTCTTACCAATTCAGGAACTTGGGAAATATTACCCAGTGGCGATAGAGTTTGGCGATTAACCATTCAGGTTCCTGGAGCTCTTTCTACCAACATCAACTATCAAAAATTTTTCTTGCCCGAAAACGCTACTTTTTTTGTGTTTAACAAAAACACAACATTAGGTGCTTTTAATTCTTCTAATAACAAAGAAAATTTAGAATTTGCAACTTCATTAATTAAAGGAAACGAAGTTACATTAGAATATTATGAACCTTCAACTGTTTTTGGGCAGGGAATTATTGAAATAGCTTCGATTGTACATGGTTATAGAGATTTATTTAAACAACTAAAAGCCTTTGGCAGCTCAGGATCTTGCAACATAAATGCTGTTTGCGATACAACTATTTGGGGCGATGAAATTCGCTCGGTTGTGATGCTACTTACTGCAGGAAACTCTCGATTTTGCTCTGGAGCTTTAGTGAACAACACGCTAAACAATGGAATTCCTTATGTATTAACTGCTCAACACTGTTCGCCAGGGACAAATAATATTTTTATGTTCAACTACCAATCAGCAAATTGCACACCTTCTGTTGATGGTCCAACCAACCAAACCATTGTTGGAGCTACACTTATTGCAAACAATGCTCCTTCCGATTTTCATTTAGTGCGTTTGTCAAGCACTCCACCTGCCAATTACAAGGTTTTTTATGCTGGCTGGAACGCTATCGATACCCCTGCCACACAATCTGTCGGAATCCATCATCCTGCTGGAGATGTAAAAAAAATATCGCACGATTTTGACCCAGTTCTTTCTTCGGGCTATTATGCTGCAGGAAACAACCATTGGCAAGTGCTAGATTGGAACACTGGCACAACCGAAGGTGGTTCATCTGGCTCCCCTTTGTTTGATCAAAACCATCGCATTGTGGGTCAGTTGCACGGTGGCGATGCCGCTTGCGGAAACGATGCCTTTGACTATTACGGCAAGTTTTCGTTCTCATGGAATACCAATGCAGATACACTCAAACAACTTAAACATTGGTTAGACCCCAACAATTCAGGAATTACCCAACTAAATGGCTATGACCCCAATGGAAGCAATTACATGGTGGATGCTACCCCTTTAAGTATTATGGGAATTGAAAGAGCCATTTGTGGGGATGCCACACAACCCATTATTACCATACAAAACAAAGGAAACTCAGTGCTAACCTCCCTAACAATAAATTACAGTATTGATGGAGCAACACCTACTCAACTCCCTTGGACAGGAAACTTAGCCAGCTACCAAACAGCCACTATCACACTCCCTCAAATAAACAACATTGCCGATGGAAGCCATGTTTTTACCGTGTTTACCTCTAACCCAAATGGAACAACCGACCAAAATAACTTTAACGACACCATACAATTTAATTTTAGAACAACTTCTCAACCCTTATTTGCAACACTCAATTTAACTACCGACAATTTTGGTTCAGAAACAAGTTGGATAATACGAAATTCGTTGGGAGAAATTATTCTTGAAGGAGGCGGGTATAGTAATGTTAATGGCGGTCAATTAATTTCCCAAAACCTTTGCTTAGCAGAAGAATGTTATACATTTGTGCTGCGTGATGCCTTTGGCGATGGTTTTTGCTGTGGTTTTGGCTCAGGAAACCTACTTTTAACCGAAGATGCAACTAATGATACACTTATTTTCGATAATACATTTAGTGGTGATAGTTTGGTAGTTCCGTTCTGTATGGGAAATGCCACAGTGGGTATAAATGATAACGGTTCTGTTTTTTCAACAATAAATTTATACCCAAACCCTGCCAATAATACGCTAACAATAAGCGGATTACCAACCACATCTGCCCTTACAACAACCATAACCGATTTGGCAGGAAAAACAGTTTTTATAACTACGACCAACCCAAGTAGCCAACAACAAATAGACATAAGTAAGTTAGCAAAAGGCATTTATTTACTGCAACTTACGATGAACACATCAACAAAAACACTTAAATTTGTGAAACAATGATGCCAACGGTAACATATAATTTTAGGGAAGGTTATAGATACCAATTTCAAGGTCAAGAGGTTGATAATGAAGTTAGTGGAACTGGTAATCACGTAGTTTTCAGCGAAAGAGGGCTTGATACTAGGCTTGGAAGAATG
>PHDR01000134.1 GCA_002841035.1 Bacteroidetes bacterium HGW-Bacteroidetes-12
TCTAATCCTTTCTTCCAATTTACAATTTCCATTTTTAAAAGAACGTATTGTTTAAAAAAACTTTTATTTACCTCTTGACTTTGTCCTAAAAATCAACTATCTTCGTTTTTTTTCAGCGGTGTTCAAGCTACAAGCTCTCACGAAACAGTGCCGTGCACACACAACAGCACATTAATTCCAATTACTATTACTTGATGGCTTTAAAAGTTCAAACTTTGTTGTGTCAATTTGAATACTATCCGACTCTATCGATTTAAACACCCTATCTCCCTTATTCGTAGCATTGTAAATCTCCTCTGAAACTGATAATTCAAGCTTTTGAGGGATTAATGAGTCAAATAAATAATAGGGGGGGGTTTGAACATTGTTTATAGTTAATGTTTCAGTTGTATTATCTATTTTTAAAATTAGACGGTAAGGAGCTAATTTGTTGTTCTTTATCTGAATTTTTGTCTCAACAATTCCATTAAACCCCAACTCACGAAACTCTTTTTTTCTTGTTTGTAATATCCTGTCTGTATCTTCTTTTATATTTTCTCCATATTTAAAAATATTACATGAAAAACACATATAAATTAATAACCATAATATAAGCTTAAAGTATTTCATATTTAATAATTTTCAGAACCTAGTATTAATTTTTCTCCACTACCAAAATCTATATCTTGATTATAGTCAATTGTAGAACTACTTACTTTATCAAGCTTCTTTTGGAATGTATCTAATTTTTTTTCAAGTTTTTTAAAGTATTTATTTGGTCTTGGGTCAAAATCTTTAGGCATATTAACTCCTAATCCTTTTTCAATAGGCTCTTGGCAAGCATCTACACAATTGTTAAATAATAGATTATATTTCTTCTCTCCTGAATTAGTCTTTGATTCAACCTCTTTTGCTTTCTCAAATATTTTTTCATCTAATTTTGAAGAAGTTTTCAAAATAACTTGATCTGTATAAGGACTATTATTTACATCTTGTTTGGCTAATTGTATAGCCTCTTCTATATCAGTTGTGTTTAAGGCTATTAACATAACTCCTCCCTGAACACCCTCTGACATCATTTTAGAGGCACTTCCTTCTACATCCGCTGCTCCTTGGGTCATATAATACCAATTACCACTTTTATCTTGAATTAATGATCCCATATGTCCTAATCCTCCCGCTCCATCTTTTGCGATTAAAATAACTACATCTTTTCCATCAGGATCAATATACTTTGTTGGATTACCTAGCACATAGGCATATGAACTCCAATTAGCATATTTCTGAGCAAAAGGGTCAAGACTCAAAAACCTACCCAATCTTGCGTCATAAATTCTAAATCCATAATTATAAGAGTTTCCCTCGCCTTGTACTTCTCCGTCTTTTTCTTTACCGTTAAAGCCGTATCTATAACCTTCAAAATTTATATGTTGCCGTTGGCATCATTGTTTCACAAATTTAAGTGTTTTTGTTGATGTGTTCATCGTAAGTTGCAGTAAATAAATGCCATTTGCTAACTTACTTATGTCTATTTGTTGTTGGTTACTTGGGTTGGTCGTAGCTATAAAAATTGTTTTTCCTGCCAAATCGGTTATGGTTGTTGTAAGGGCAGATGTGGTTGGTAATCCGCTTATTGTTAGCGTGTTATTGGCAGGGTTTGGAAAAACAGTAATCAATTCAAGTAGAGTTTCTTTTATTCCAACTGTTCCGCTATCTAAAATATTAATATTATCGAGGTAAATATTGTTTCCGTTTCCTGATTTGTTTTCAAAAAATAGCTCCACACTCGCTAAGCCAGATAAAGCACTTAAATCAACTGTTTCATTTCGCCATTCAGTGCTTGTTGGCACAAAAAAGAGCGGAAAAAAAGAGCGGGTTGCTAGTGCATTTCCATCTTTTTGCCAAAGCAATGTTTTTGTAGCCCCACAATCGTTGGTATAATAAATTGAAAGGGTGTCGTTTTTTGTGCCGCCAAACCGTGCGTGAGCCACATCAAAGGTAAGTTGTTGGGGTGTTGCAACAGAAGTAAAATCAATTTTAGGAAGTTTCAATTCGTCTATTTGTCCTGTAAAATCAAAGGTTCTGTTATCTATAAAAACAGAGGAAGAGCTTGTTCCATAAGCACCAATTGTGTTATTATGGCTCCAAGTTCCGCTATTGTCTGGATTATTAATTGCCCAACCCGTTGGTGTTGCTGTTCCGTTTTCAAACCCTTCAACAATAGGAAGGTTAATTCCTGGAGTTGGTTGTGTAACTTGAATATAGCCCGCTCTAAACAAAGAATCAACACCATTTACGTTGCTTACCACCAAAGAAACATCATAATTACCTAAATTTGGATAGCAAACAGTTGGATTTAAGTCGGTAGATGTTGCGGGTGTTCCTCCAGGAAAATACCACATCCATTGCTGCCCAAGGTTTGTGGTGAGATTAGTAAATTTTGCACAAACCCCTGGACAAATAACCGTATCTGGCGAAGAAAAATCGGCTATTGGTGGCGTATTTACAGGAAAAACTGCTGATTCCCAAATGCCTCTGCCAAAAGTTGCTGCTCTAATTTTTCCTGTTGCATAATGAATTTCTAGTTCATTTACTTGCACATTGGGAAGGTTATCCATAAAAGAAACCCAATTTAATAAATTATCGTTTTTATAATAAATACCTAAATCTGTGCCTACATAAATTCCGTTATTGGTTCCATTTTCATACAACACACAGTTAATGGGTAGGTTAGGCAAGTTTCCAGATTCATTAATCCAAGTAGCTCCTCCATCAATAGATTTATATACTTTTTGACCATTAACAAAGCCTGATAGACTTACCCAAAGAATGTTGGGGTTGAGGTTGTGAACAGAAATATACGTAATGCTATTGTTGGGTAATCCATTATTGATAACACTCCAAGAAGTACCACCATTGGTTGTTTTTCTGATGGTTGTTTGGGTGGCTATATAAATGGTATTTGAATTGGAAGGAGCAACAGCTAAAGAGCGAATAGTTCCTGTTGCCGAAAAATTTGAAATTTGAGTCCACGAATTGCCTCGGTTGGTGGTTTTATAAAGATTGGTATAACCTGCGTATAAAATAGCTGGGTTGTTCGGATCTATTACATAAGGCGTTACCCAAGCACCTGTTTCTGAGATGCTTCCTGTAATTTGATTAAACGAACCGCCTCCATTGGTAGAACGGTAAATGGTGCCATTTTGGCTGGTAGAATACATAAAATTATTGTCGGAATAATCAATTAAACATTCCATGCCATCGCCACCAGTAACATGTGTCCAACTTCCAGATTTTAGCAACAAGCAGCCATTATCTTGAGCTCCAGCCATAATATTTCCTGCATTGTTGGGATCTGTTCCTAACCTATAAAATTGAGAGTTTTGTATTCCAAAAGTTATGTCAGACCAAGAAGATCCGTCATTGGTAGTTTTAAAAATACCACCATCAGAACCACAAAACAACGTATTTCCAAAATAATCTAGGGTATGAATATCAGCATGCACATAGCCAAAACTACCTGTGGGCCAATTCCATCGGGTATTAGCCGTAAAAGTGCTTCCACCGTTGGTAGATTTCCACACATTACCTCCTCCTGTAAAAAGTAAATCTTTATTAGTTGGTGAAACTGCCAACGCCAAATCGTACCAGCCTTGTCCTCCCGCATCGCTTCCAGTAGTGTTCCAACCCATAATGTTGGGTGTGTTTGCTCTTAAAGTAAAGGTATTTCCTGCATCGGTAGAGCGATATAAACCTAAAAAACCGTTGTCGTTTGGGTCGGTTGCTAGTGCATAAACATAGTTGGTGTCATCTTCGGTAACTGCTATAGAAAATCGACCTACCACGCCCGTTGCTGGCAACCCATTTAATAATGTTGAAAAAGTATTTAACGCACCGCCAGCCACCGATTTAAACACATTGCTATTGGTTGAAGCATAAATTGTGTTTGGATTTAAGGGATTAAACTCAATATCTCTAAAATTTCCGCCTCTAACACTTGTCCAGCTTGCACCAGCGTTGCTAGTTTTCCATAAACCATTGCTGGTTGCTACAAAAAGTATGTTTGGATTGGTTGGATTTATAATGATTTTACGCATAATTCTTGATTGGGAGGTAGTCCAAATTAAACCTGTTGATTGCCAAGTGTTTCCTCCATCAATTGATTTTATAACGCCTATGCTGTAAGTATCACTTCCATCGCCATCGCCCGTTGCTAAATAAATAACATTTGAGTTAGATGGGTCTATTGCAATGCCAGAAACTCCTAATGAGGCAAGTGTATCTGTGAGTGGAATCCAAGAACTTCCTGCATTGGTTGATTTCCAACATCCGCCTGCTGGTGCTCCAACATAAATAACATTGCTGTTGTTGGGGTCAACGGCAACCGTATTAATTCGTCCTATTCCTGGGTTCCAACCAATAGAATTCCAACTTGTTGGACCCAATGGCGACCAGTTTGATGTTTTATTGCTTTTGTCTGCTTTAGTTGAAGCGTATTTTTTTTGAAATTTTTGAAACTCTTCCCAAGTTTTTCCTGGGTCTGGAATTACGCCTTGAGCATTCACTCTTGGTTCCATAAAATATTCCCAACGCTTAAATTGTTTCCACCCTTTGCCTTTTTCGTAGGGTTTGTTTTCCCAATAGTTATAAAAAGCTTCTTGAATTTCAAAAAAATTAGCGTTTTTATCTTCCATTAAACGCACGTATTCTTGTGAATAACTGTGTGTTATAATAAATACACATCCTATAATTAATCCTATATTTTTCATTTACAACAGTAATAGTTTCTTCAAAAATAATTAAATATATAATAGCATAGTAATAAAAATAAATCAGTTATTGGATTCTAATGCTTTTTTATGAAATGTGTTGAAAAGTTTTATTTTACGTTAGCACTCAATAATTTTTTTGTCTTATTTTTGACAATTAATTTAAACCAAGAAACTCATGAAAAAAATCACTATTATTTTATCAATCTTACTATTTTCTTTTACCACAAAAGCACAAAATCCGTTAGAAGTAGGTCAAATGCAATTTAATGCAGGCTTAGGTTTTTCTGATGTTGGAGTTCCTGTATATTTTGGGTTAGATTATGGAATACATGAAGATATATCTGTTGGCGGAGAATTATCGTTTAGAAGATACCGACAAAAAGTTTTAGGAAGCCGATTTAACCACAATATTGTTGGTATTTCAGGAAATGCTAACTATCACTTTAATAGAATTTTAGAAATCCCTTCGGAGTTTGATTTTTATGCAGGTTTAAATATTGGTTTTTTTGTTTGGAACTCGCCTGAAAATTTTAGAGGCGACCAATCATCTGAGTTAGGATTAGGTGTGCAAGTTGGCGGCAGGTATTATTTTAACGAAAAAGTAGGCATTAACCTCGAATTTGGTGGCGGTAACGCTGTGTCAGGAGGTAAAATAGGTATTTCTATTAAGCTTTAATGTAACCTTAACTTTCTTTTTTGTGGTAAAGTGTTTGAGTTGGGAAAGCCATTTCTAAGCCATTTGCATTAAATTGTTTAAGAATTTCTAAATTAATCTCAGTTTGGGTGCCTAATATGTCACTGTCTTTTTTAATGTAATAGATAAATAAAATTCCCAACGAAAAATCTCCAAAATTGTTAAATGAAATTAATATGTCGTCTTCTACATTTTGGTTATTTATTCCTATTTCTTTAAGCAAAGTAATGGCTTTTTCCATTTGCTCGGCTGTGGTATGATATACTAACCCTATGTTTAAAACTACTTTTCTTGTTGGTTCTGCCGAAACATTTTCTATCATATTTCCTATAAAAACGGCATTAGGAATGGTTACCAATCTTTTTTCTAATGTTCTCATTCGGCTTGTTCTAATGCCAATTTCTTCTATAGTTCCATCAAACCCATTAATTTTTATTCGGTCGCCAATTTTAAAAGGTTTGTCCGTAAAAATCATTATTCCGCCAAAAATATTAGAAACCGAATCTTTGGCAGCCATTGCTAATGCCAAACCGCCAATTCCTAACCCAGCAATTAGGGCAGTTACATCATATCCTGCATTGTTAAGTGCTATTATTATCCCTAATATCCAAATAGTGGAACGCAACCCTTTTCTAACAATAGGTATAATTTGATCATCGAGTGTACTTTCTGTTTTTTCAGTTAATGGCACAATATATTCTTTAATAATAGCATCTAAAAATCTAGCAATAAGCCAAGTAACATTTATGGTTATTAAGATATGATATACTTTCCCTAACCAAAGTAAGATGCTTTCTGGAAAAGTTAATTGACTAATTCCTAACCAAATACCAAAAATACTTATGGCAAAAACTAGCGGTTGTTGAACCATATCAACAATAATATCATCTAATTTCCCTTTGGTTTTAGATGTTATTTTCTTAATTACGTTGCCAAAAATCCAAACAATTACTTTTCCAAATACAACAGAAAGTAAAATGATAAGTAAGCTTATTCCCCATTGACTTACTGTGTTGTAATAAAATTGTTTTGCTAAAAATTCATTCATAGTTTATTTATTTTAGTGATGAGTGGTGAGTGATGAGTGGTGAGTGGTGAGTTATTTTCACATTGTTACATTGACAAATTCTCACATTCTCACATTCTCACATTGTTACATTTTCACATTCTCACATTGTTAAATTGATACATCTATAATTTATTTACTTTTTCTAAAACTTCATCGTTAAGTTTCTTTTTATATGCAAGTAGTTGTTTTTGAATGGTTTTATCTCTAACCGATAAAATTTGCAATGCTAATAAACCTGCGTTTTTTGCTCCATTAAGTGCAACGGTTGCCACCGGAACTCCTCCTGGCATTTGTAAAATGGATAAAATAGAATCCCAGCCATCAATAGAATTAGATGATTTAATAGGTACTCCAATTACTGGAAGTGGCGAAATTGCGGCAACCATTCCTGGTAAATGTGCTGCACCACCTGCTCCTGCAATAATTACTTCTATGCCTCGAAGGTGTGCTTGTTCGGCAAATTCAACCATGCGTTTTGGCGTTCGGTGAGCCGAAACAATGGTTAATTCAAAAGGGACATTAAATTCTTTTATAATTGTTGCTGCTTGTTGCATAATGGGCAAATCAGAATCTGACCCCATGATAATACTTATTTTTGGTTGGCTCATAATTAGTTAGTTAAGCAATTATTTTTAGTTTGTTTTTTATGTTATCTGCTTTTGCTTTTGCTTTTTCTATGGTTTCGTCAATAATAGTTACGTGTCCCATTTTTCGATATGGTTTTGTGGTAGTTTTTCCATAAATATGCACATTAACGCCTTCTATGGCAATACTTTCGTTAAATCCAGTATAAATTGCATTACCCGAATAATTGGGTTCTCCTAATAAATTAAGCATTACCGATGGCATAATTATTTTTGTGCTTCCTAGTGGAAATCCTAAAATGGCTCTTAAATGTTGTTCAAATTGAGAGGTATAGGCACTTTCTATGGTGTGATGCCCGCTATTGTGTGGACGTGGAGCAACTTCGTTGATTAATAATTCGCCAT
>PHDR01000135.1 GCA_002841035.1 Bacteroidetes bacterium HGW-Bacteroidetes-12
TGTTTGAGTTGTTAGCTAATTTTCCTTTTTTGTATTTGGCAAAAGAGTAATTTTTTAGATGTATTGTTTTTTCAATTTCTTTTTTATCGAGAAGCAACTCTGGGTAACCAATAGCTTGAGAATAAGATTTAGGAAATAATTCTAAAAACAATAATGAAGTGTTTTCGTGTTTTTTTGAAGAATCTTGTATAATAAGTTTCCCTAAATAACTACTCACTCCATTATCAGAGTATAAGAAATTTATATTTTCATCAATATTAAAAGCATTGAGGGATTCTGTCTTGATTTTTTCATTAAAAAAATCAAGACAATAAATATCTTTTTTGGTATCTTCAATAAAAAGGGTGTCGTTTATGTTGCATTTGGTGATGTTGATTAAATAATTATTCCAAAAACCTCCAAAATATTTTTTTATAATGTAATTATCTATTTCGTTTTTTTTGTTCCAATAGTTGTTTAAGTTATTCTGTAACACACTATCTTCTTGCATTTTATCTTTCAACTCTTTAAATAAATATTCAGTAATTGGATCTTGTTCTCTGGCAAGTTTTTTTGCAACAAACTTCTTATTAAACACTTCTTTTTCGGCACTAAAAGCGATAAACCCATAAGATATTGTTGTAGAAACAATTAAGGTAAGTAAAATAATTTTATTGAACTCATTTTTTTTAGTTCTGTGTTTAAAAGACAGAATAAAAATAGTGATGGGCAGCCATAAATTGTTAAGTATTGAGCTGTTAAAAACAAAATAACCTATTAATAAAGAGCTAGTTGCTAATAAAAGAAACAATACTACTAAGTTTTTTTGTGAAAAAGCTTCATCGGAAAACCGATAAAATATGGCTTTTATTAGTGTAATCACACTTATATAAAGCAGCAACATTGCTCCAATGCCGATAAAACTATAACTATTCAAATCTAACACATAATTGATGTCGAAATTAATTTTAGAGTTTTTTACCAGTCCTTCTTGCAAATCAAGAATAAGTAATGGCAGAACAACAACCAAAAGCATAAAAATTATAGCTAGCAATTTGTTGGTTGGCGGAATGTTGTTTTTGTATTTTATCAATACATAAACCACTATAAAAAAACTAAAAATATGTAATACAAAATCGCCCAACGATGGAAATAACCATGAGTGAGCATAAATAAGTGGGCTAAAAATTTCTTGACTAAGAATGCTTTCTGGTAATTTATAAACCATATTTATTACTCGAAACAATATCAAAAAACTCAAAATAAAAATGTAATTAAACTTATGCAACAAGGGGTGTTTTTTTAAAAAATTTATTAAAAAACCTACTAAACATAACATACTTATCAGGTATAAAGCTAGTAATACCCAATTGTTAGTTTCAGAACTATTTACTGCGTTTTGTTGTTGCGAAAGGTAAAAAACAGGTTTGTTTTCATTGTTTAGAATGGGATATGTCCCATTTTCAGCCGAAACTGTAAAACTATTTTCAAAATTAAAACTAGGGTGGAAAGCATTTATTAAATTGCTATTTGTGATGGAAAATTCTTTTTTGATGAGAATAAAAGCAAGAATGGTTATGTTTTTTTCTTTTGCTAATTGGTAATAATACCAACCATTTTCTAACCGTAATGTTCCAGAAGAATGATTTATTTTTAACAAGTTAGTAGGCAGCGAAATGCTGCGATCTGACCACTGAATCAGCTTGTCATTTTTAATTAAAAAAAGAGCAATTCCTTCTTCATTAAAAAGTGATTCATAAGAGGAAAACAAATTAATTTCACTGGTGTTTTTTGATTTAAGTTTGGTAATTAGCTGAGTAACTCTTTTTTCTTTTTTTTGAAATTGTTGTTGGAATTCTTGTGTATTGGAAGATTGTAAGAAAAAAACAGATGGTTTAAAATAAATTAAGCTTAGTAATAAAACACCTACTAAAAGTAGTGAAAAAGGATGTTGTATTATTTTTTTTAATGCCATGTCTTAAGTTAAAACAAGGTAAAAATACGAAAGCCTGAGGTTTTACACTTCAGGCTTTCGGTTATTTTTAAAATCTAAATATTAAAACTTCCAATCGTAGCTATCAATTTCTAAAAGACAATTAGTAAGTAAATCGATACTTCCTTGAATGTCGTCTTTGTTTGCCATTTCAATTACTTGATGAATGTGGCGAGTAGGAATTGAAATTGCACCAGCAATTGCTCCACCTGGATTCATTCGCTGAATTCCAGCAGTGTCCGTTCCTCCTGCTGTTAAAATTTCTTTTTGATAGGTTATTTTGTGCTTTTTAGCTACTTTTTCCATATATTTTACCATACGGTAATCGCAAATTGTGGAACTATCCATAACTTTAATAGCTGTACCTGCACCTAATTTGGTAACCATTTCTTCGGGTTTTGCTCCAGGCACATCAAAAGCGATGGTGGTATCTAAGCCAAAACCAAAATCGGGTTTAATTTCCAACGCAGCAACATTGGCTCCTCTAATTCCTACTTCTTCTTGCACAGTAAAAACGCCATAAACATCATAAGGTACTTGTTTGTTTTTTAGTGCTTTCAAACTTTCTATTAAAATAAAAACGGCTAAACGATTATCTAATGATTTGCAATTCACACAATTTCCCATTTCAATTAAACCTCGTTCTCTGGTTATTGGGTCGCCAAGGCTAACTAATTTTTCTACTTCTTTTTTATCCATACCTAAATCTATAAAATAATCGGTAGTTTTAGGCATTTTTGTTCTTTCTTCGGCACTCATCACATGAATAGGTTTTGAGCCCATCACACCAATAACGTCTTTTTTTCCGTGAATAATTACACGTTGGGCTGTTAGTGTTTTTGGGTCGAAGCCTCCAAGTGTATGAAAACGCACAAAACCATCTTCATCAATGTGAGTAACAATGAAGCCAATTTCATCCATGTGGGCACCTATCATCACTCTTTTGTTAGCTTTTCCTTTTTTTATGGCATATACGTTGCCCATGTTATCTACTTTTACCTCATCTACCAAAGGAGTAATTTCTCTGATAACAATTTCTCTAACACGTTGTTCGTGTCCTGGAGCTCCAGCAACTTCGGCTATTTCTTTTAATAATTTTACGTTTATTGGCATAATTCTACATTTTTATATTTGGTTACTCAATATAACTCAACTTCATCATATTAGTTTGCCCTTTTTCTGTTATTGGCATACTTGCAAGGTTAATAATTAAATCTTTAGATTTAACTTTTTTCTCTTTTTTAAGGATGTATTTAATATCGGCAATAGTGTGGTCGGTGCTTACAAACTTGTCGTAATAAATTACTTTTACACCCCAAACCAAACTTAGCATATTTAAAATATCTTTGTTTCCTGTAAAGACAAATATTCCTGCTTTTGGTCTGAAACTCGAAATTTTAAACCCTGTGTAACCAGAAAAAGTCATCGTAACAATTGCCGAAGCACCTACTCGTTGAGCCAATCTACATGAATTAAAGCAAATAGAATCGGTAATATATCGTTCTTCATTGTCTTCTTCTGGAGGATATTCATAATGATAGAGCGAATCGGAAGTTTCTACGTTTTCAATAATATTAGCCATGGCACTAATAACAGCAACAGGATGTTTTCCAACCGATGTTTCAGCACTTAGCATCACAGCATCAGCACCGTCTAACACTGCATTGGCAACATCATTTACTTCGGCTCTGGTTGGCGTAATATTTTCTATCATGCTTTCCATCATTTGCGTGGCAATGATAACTGGTTTTGCAGCCCGCATACATTTTTTTACTATCATTTTTTGGATAAGGGGCACTTTGTGAAAAGGGATTTCTACACCCAAATCACCTCTAGCAACCATAATGGCATCGGTTTCTTTAATGATGTCGTCAATTTCTTCAATGGCTTCGGGTTTTTCTATTTTAGCAACAATTTTAGCATTGCTTTTGGCTTTGGTTATTAAGTGTTTTAGTTCAATAATATCTCTCGCATTTCGCACAAAGGACAAACCTATCCATGCAATGTTCATTTTTAATGCAAATTGCAAATCTTCTAAATCTTTTTCGGTTAAGCTAGGTAGCGAAACTTTGGTGTTAGGCAAATTAACTCCCTTATTGGAAGACAGGATTCCTCCATGAACTACTTTTGTAACTACTTCATCTTTTTTGTTGGTTGAAATCACTTCTAATTGCAATTTTCCATCATCCATAAGAATTTTTTCACCAGCTTTTACATCATTAGGAAAATTTTGATAACTGATGTAGGCTTTTTCATTGGTGCCTACACATTCGGTAGTTGTGAGTATGAATTTATTACCATTCTTGATGGTAGTACTTCCTCCATCAATTTTTCCTATCCTAATTTTTGGACCTTGCAAATCGGCTAAGATGGCAGTAAAAGTTCCTTTTTCTTTGTTAATTGCTCTAATGTTATTAATTACTTCTTCGTGGTCTTTATAAGAGCCGTGCGAAAAATTTACCCTACACACGTTTACGCCTGCTTCAATAATTTTGGCTAACATTTCTTTTGAGGATGTTGCTGGACCTATGGTTGCAACAATTTTTGTTTTTCTTGTGTTCATTAAAATAATAAATTTTTAATAGATTTTAATTCAGATACATCTATTTTATATGCCATTAGAATAATGTCTTGTTTATTTAAAATAGTTGTGATTTTTGTTGTTAGTTTTGGTGAAGCGGATTCTTTTAATATAATAAAATAATCCACAGATGGTTTTTCAGAAATTAAAAACCCATTTTCACTTTTGTTTGCTATCAAGTAATATTCAATGTTGTTTTCTTTATCTATATATTTGTAAAAACTGAATGATAATGTTTCTTTTTTCTTTAGAATTTCAAAATCATTTAATCGTATTAAGTTTATTTGCAAAGCATTATTTACCACCCAGCATAGTTTGTAATTTTTTGAATGGCAGCTAATTCCAATAATTTCAAAGTTATAGTCTTCTTCTAATTTAAATGTATGTTTAATCATGCTTTTTAGCAATCAATAAGATTTCGTAAAAGTACTAAAATTGAAGTAAAGAAATAGAATATTGCGATGACATTCTATTAATATAAAATAAAAATGTATTAAATCCGTCAAAAGGGTTTTATTTTGTTCTTAAACTAATAAATTTGCAAAAATCATACTGGTTTCATAGTTCAATGGATAGAATAGAAGTTTCCTAAACTTTAGATCCGGGTTCGACTCCCGGTGAGACCACAAAAAGTATTTGTACTTAAGGTGTAAAGTAGAAGTGTGCTCAAAATTGGTTGCTTTTCGGTAGAAAAGATAATTAGTTTAGAGTAATATTCCGTTTACGAGAATCCTCGAAAGTTAAACTTTCGGGACTCGTAACTAAATCGCTAATTAATTTCCGATTCGCCTCAGGCGGAGGTTGCTGTATATTAAAATAAAATAAATGATTTGCGTTGCTTTTATTACCCCACTAATTTTAACATAAAAACGAACCCATTAATGTTTTGAAGCCAAGTATCGCTCCGCATCTAAAGCAGCCATACAACCAGTTCCTGCAGCAGTTATTGCCTGTCTGTAAGTTTTGTCAGCAGCATCACCACTCACAAAAACACCAGCCACATTGGTTTTGGAAGTTCCAGGTATGTTTTTTATGTAGCCAACTTCATCAGTTTCAATGTAAGGTTTAAAAACATCGGTGTTTGGTTTATGCCCAATGGCAAGGAAAAAGCCTGTGCAAGGAATTGTTTTTTCTTCGTTGGTTTTCGTATTTTTTACTTTTACTCCAGTAACTAAGTCATTTTCGCCAAGAACTTCAACTGTTTCCGTATTAAAAAGAATTTCGATGTTTGGTGTGTTTTTAACACGATTTTCCATAATTTGAGATGCTCTGAATTTTTCGCTTCTAACCAACATGGTAACTTTTGAACAAATGTTAGATAAATAATGAGCTTCTTCACAAGCCGAATCACCAGCTCCAACAATAACAGTTTCTTGATTTCTATAGAAAAATCCATCGCAAACGGCACAAGCGGAAACGCCACCACCTGCTGCTAAATATTTTTGTTCGGAAGGAATGTTTAAGTATTTTGCGGTGGCTCCTGTTGCAATAATTACTGTTTCGCAATGTAATTCTTTGGTTTCATCCACCCAAACTTTATGCACATCGCCCGAAAAATCAACTTTGGTTACCCAACCATTTCTCACATCTGTTTCAAAACGCTCGGCTTGTTTTTGCAATTGAACCATCATTTCTGGTCCAGTAACTCCATCAGGATAACCCGGGAAATTTTCAACTTCATTAGTGGTTGTAAGCTGCCCACCTGGCTGCATTCCCATATACATTACTGGTTTCATATTTGCTCTTGCAGCATAAATAGCAGCGGTATAGCCTGCTGGTCCTGAACCTATTATAAGGCATTTTATTTTTTCAATTTCTTGCGACATAATCTTGTAAATTTTTAGGGCAAAATTATTATTAATTAATCGAAAACGAAATTAAAAACAGATAAAATGGATGAAGTAATTGATTTAATTTTTCCTTTTTTAAAGTTGATTAAAATTCTTGGGGTAGTTGCGGATTCTTTTAGTTCAAATTTTTCCATTGTTTTTGTTTCTTTCCAAGGCATAGTAATTTGTTTTTTATTCCAAATTACCACCTAAAAAGTGTAAACTATGCCCCTTTAACTTTGTAAACTATGTCCCTTTACCGTACCCAATGAACGCTAACGATATGTGTATGAAACGTGCTTTGCTGTTTCAAGTACCTATAAAAGTAATAATTTTTGCCAAAGTTCCAGTTTAGTACCCAACAAATAAACAGAACCAAAGCAAACCAACCTATGCAAGGATAGTCTATCCCGATTTTCGGGGCAACTTGCAAATTATTTGCTTGTAGCACAAGCAAAAATTATGGTGTAAACTGCCCAAGTTTCACAAAGCTAAAATGCTAGCAACAAAGCATATTATATATAGAATGTTAGGCATTGTTATTTTGTATCAATTAATTCAATAATATTTATATCGCTTTTAAGTTTTTCTATTTGAATTACTTTACTGTCCTGAGAAGTATCCTTATATGCTTCTATTAAGTAATCTAGGTTTTCTATATCGAAAGGATTTCTTTTTTTTAAGATTGCACAGTAATTACATTTAATGGTGAATTACTTTGGAATAATAAAAAATATACTGATTATCCTATAGTTGGAGTTTCAAAAAATCAAATTGAAAAATATTGTGTGTGGAGGTCTAAAGTAGTAAATATTTTTAAAGAAAATCCAAACAGAAGATGTTCAAATCCAAGATATTGGAATAAATATGATAAAAGCGATCCAAATTTAGTGTATGTTGTAAAATATTATATCCCAAGTATGGAAGAGTTAAGTTTTACATCAATAAAGAAAGAACCTTATCATTATGATGAAATAACTCAAGATGGAATTAAAAATGGCCAAACGAAATTGGGAATAAGTGATGAAAATGTTAACGTGTTTAGGTGTGCTGCAATGTTTGTGAAAAAAAATAACTGCATTGAATAAAAACGAAATACCAACCTAATACCCCAACA
>PHDR01000136.1 GCA_002841035.1 Bacteroidetes bacterium HGW-Bacteroidetes-12
TCTTCCTCAATCTTCGCAAGGTCATTATCTTTTAAAATCACATCAAGCGCCTCGTCCCACGATATATTATCAAGCTTAATAGTAATTTTGCCTTTTACAGCATCTGAAATAACAATGTTTTTACCGGATATTTCCGCCAGGATTCTCAATACATTTTTTATATCTGCATCCATAAAATCAAAAGAGATTTTAGAAGCATCCAAAGCACTTTCGGCTTATATTAATTACACGTTGAAAGAAAAGAACCAATCCATTTGGATAGCTCAGCGGGAAGGAAGAGCTAAAGATGGTTTTGATAAAACTAATCCAGGTTTATTAAAAATGTTTGGTTTATGTTCTTCCGAAGATTTATTGAGCCATTTAATCTCATTAAACATATCGCCTGTTGCTATTTCTTATGAATACGATCCTTGTGATTATCTTAAAATCAATGAATTAATAAAAAAACACAATGGGGAAATTTATATTAAATCTGAAAATGAAGACAATCAACACATGGTGTTGGGAATAAAAGGCTACAAAGGGAACATAAACATTCATTTTGCCGCCCCCATTAACGATAAAATAGCGGCACTTTCTCACATTAAAAATAGAAATGATTTATTGAAAGAAATTGCCGATATTATTGACAACGAAATCTATAACAATTACTATTTATTTGCTTCTCACTATGTTGCTTATGATTTATTGCATCATTCAAATGAATTTGAAAACGAATATACTCCCGAAGAAAAACAATCTTTTATAGATTATGTTGAAAAAAGACTGGTTAATTTTAAAGGAAATACATTGGCTAAAGAAATTTTTCTAAAAATGTATGCCAATCCAGTAATTAATAAATTAGAGGCTAAAACTTAAAAAAACATACATTATGAAAAACATAGCAGTTATTGGAGCAGGAACTATGGGAAATGGAATCGCTCATACCTTTGCTCAATCAGGATTTAAAGTAAATTTAATTGACATTTCACAAACAGCATTAGACAAAGCAATTGCAACTATTTCTAAAAACTTAGATAGAATGGTGGCAAAAGAAAAAATTACGGAAACAGACAAAACGACAACTTTAAAAAACATTACAAGCTTCACAGATATGGCTCAGGGAGTTGAAAATGTTGATTTAGTTGTTGAAGCAGCAACCGAAAACATTGATTTAAAGCTTAAAATTTTTAAAACCATTGATGAAGCAACAAGTTCTAATGTAATTTTAGCTTCAAACACTTCTTCCATTTCAATTACAAAAATAGCATCAGTAACTTCTCGTCCCGACAAGGTAATTGGAATGCACTTTATGAACCCAGTTCCTGTTATGAAATTGGTAGAAATTATTAGAGGATATTCTACTTCAGATGAAGTAACCAGTGCCATTATGGAGCTTTCTAAGAAATTAGGTAAAGAACCTGTTGAAGTGAATGATTATCCTGGTTTTGTAGCTAACAGAATTTTAATGCCAATGATAAATGAAGCCATTATTACTTTACATGAAGATGTTGCTGGAGTGGAAGAAATTGACACAGTTATGAAATTAGGTATGGCTCACCCAATGGGACCACTTCAATTGGCTGATTTTATTGGATTAGATGTTTGTTTATCTATCTTAAAAGTACTGTATGATGGATTTGGAAATCCAAAATATGCACCTTGTCCACTATTAGTAAATATGGTTACCGCAGGAAAATTAGGCGTGAAATCGGGCGAAGGTTTTTATGCTTGGACACATGGAACAAAAGAGTTAGTTGTTGCCTCACAATTTAAATAACGCTAGGATTACAGATTTTCATTCGTAATAACCCACCCTTTGGTTAAGAGCACATCTAGTAAATGAAAAAATCACATAAGTTTATACTATCTTCTTTTATAGGTCCATTAGTGATGACTTTTTTCATTGCTGTTTTCGTGTTGGTAATGCAATTTATTTGGCTGTATATTGATGAAATGTTGGGTAAAGGATTGGAATGGTATGTGCTTGCCGAACTTTTTTTCTACGCCACTGCAAACGTAGTGCCTATGGCAATGCCGTTAGCTATTTTATTAGCTTCAATTATGACCTTTGGCAACTTGGGCGAACATTTTGAATTAGTAGCGTTTAAATCGTCAGGAATTTCGTTGCAACAAATCATGAAACCACTTATTTTCTTTGTTGTTTTCATAAGTGTTGGTGCTTTTTATTTTGCTAACAATGTTATTCCTGTTGCCAACCTAAAATTTTATTCCTTACTGCACGATATTCGAAGCCAAAAACCAGCAATAAACATTATGCCTAATGTGTTTTATAACGAAATTGATGGCTACACCATTCGTGTGAAGAGCAAAAAAGCAATGGATGATGGTAGAGAGATGCTAAAAGATGTGATGATTTATAATCATTCTGACAACAATGGGAACTTACAAGTAACCGTTGCTGATTCTGGTGTCATGAGCCTATCAAACGATAAAGCCTATTTTTCTATAAAACTTTTTAATGGGGTAGATTATCAAGATAAACCCGATGGTAAAGCAACTAAAATTTATCCATTATCTCGATTTTATTTTGAGGAAAATGAAATACAAATTGACTTAAGCGGTTTTCAATTTAAACGAACAGATGAAGAAGCTTTTAAACATGATTACCGTTTACTAAACCTTAGCCAACTAGAAAATCGAACAGATACTTTAATTAAATTTACCAATCAGGAAATTACAACACTTTCTAGCCATGCTTTTTATAATTTTCTATTTAATGATACACTACCCAAAGAAACAGCTAAAACCGACAGTATAATTCCATTCAGTTCAATTGATCTAAAAAAATTAACCAACATCGAAATTAGCCAAGTGTTTGGTGTTGCCATCAATAATGCTCGAACACTAAAAGGAAGAGCAGCCTCAGCAAAAATGGAAGTAGATATGATGAAAGAAACTATGGCTAGAGTTAAAATTGAATGGCACAGAAAATTTACCTTTTCTATTGCTTGTTTAATTATGTTTTTTATAGGGGCTCCATTAGGAGCTATTGTTAGGAAAGGCGGACTAGGGATGCCTGTGGTAATTTCCATTATTTTCTTTTTAATCTATTATGTTTTATCAATTACTGGTGAAAAAATGGCAAAAGAATTAGTTATTCTACCCGTGTATGGAATGTGGTTTTCTACCTTTGTTTTATTTCCTTTAGGATTCTTTTTCACCTATAAAGCCACAACAGATTCTGCTTTGTTTAATATTGATGCTTATACCGGATTTTTTAAAAATATTTTCAAAAAAAAAGAAAAAAAATAACAGCCTAAATGAAAATTCTTCAAATATGTCATAAACCACCACTTCCCGCTCTTGATGGCGGATGCAAGGCGATGCACGCTTTAACAGAAGGATTTTTAGCTAACGATATCTCCGTTAAAATCTTAACCATTGCCACGCAAAAACATCCTTATCAACCTGAACTTTTTCCTACAACTTATTTAGAGCAAACTAACATAGAACATGCTTTTATAGATACTGCTATTAAGAAAAAAAATGCACTGGCCAACTTGTTTAGCGGCAAGTCTTATAATATCAGTCGTTTTTACAATAAAAATTTTGAAGAGTTGATAACTGCAACACTTCAAAAAGAAAAATTCGATATCATTTTATTAGAAAGTCTTTATACCACACCTTACATTGCTGCTATTCGTAAAAGCAGTAATGCCAACATTATTTATCGCTCGCACAATATTGAGTTTGAAATTTGGCAACGAACAGGCAATCAAGAAAATAATGCTATCAAAAAAAAGTATCTGCATTTTTTAGCCAAACGCCTCAAAAAATACGAACAATCCATTCTCAATTTAGTAGATGGAATTGCTGCCATTACTAAAAAAGACGAAGAACAATTGTTGGCACTTGGTTGCAAAAAACCAATAACTACTGTTCCTTTTGGCATCAACCTTCAAGAGTATCAGCTAAAAGAAATTCCACAAGAAAAAAAGCTTTTTCATATTGGCAGTATGGATTGGCTCCCTAATCAGGAAGCTATAAAATGGTTTTTAAATGAAGTTTGGACAGCTGTTGTTGCCAAAGAACCAAACGCTACATTTCATATTGCCGGAAAAAATATGCCCGAAGAAATTATAAATTTAGCCGTATCAACACAAGGAGTTGTTAATGAAGGAGAGGTAGAGAATGCCAATGATTTCATTAGAAATAATAACATTATGGTTGTTCCATTGTTTTCAGGCAGCGGAATGCGAATAAAAATTATTGAAGCAATGGCAATGGGGAAGCTTGTAATTGGAACATCCGTTGCGTTTGAAGGAATTGCTGTGCAGCATAATAAAAATGGCATCATTGCCAATACCTCCAACGAATTTAAAGAAGCAATTTTAATGTGTTTACAACACCCTGAAGTTGTTATTAACATTGGGCAAAAAGCAAGAAAAACGATTGAAGAACAGTATAACAATACCGTTATCGTAAAGCATCTAATTAATTTTATAGCCAACTAATGAAACTATTTATATTACTTTCTCGCTTTCCGTATCCTTTAGAAAAGGGAGATAAGTTACGTGCATTTCATCAGATAAAAGAATTATCTAAACAGCATGAAATAGTTTTATGTGCTTTATCCGACCAAAAAGTAGCACAAAGCTCTATCGATAAACTTCAAGAATATTGCAAAGTCATTCACATTATTAGGCTTCCTAAATGGAAAATCTATTGGAATTTATTTTGGCAATTGTTATTCACCGATAAATCCTTACAAGTAGTTTATTTTTACAACAAATCTGCTCAAAAAAAAATTACAAAACTCATTCAGGAACACCAGCCAGACCATATTTACTGTCAGTTAATTCGAGTTACAGAATATGTTAAAAACATACCCATTCCTAAAACTTTAGATTATATGGATGCCTTAGCTCGTGGAATGGAAAGAAGAATTGCTTTATCTCCTTTTTTTAAATATGTGATTGCTTCATGTAAACCGCTTTCCACATTGTCTTTACCTACTTTAAATTCTTCTGGTCCTTTTTCTTTGGTTGAATAGCATTGCGTACCATCTAACAAAGTTACTTCATAAGAAATTATAGCAACTTGCCCTTCCATTACTTTTTCTCCTTCTCCTTCTTTTATTAGTTGAAAATGAAGGCCTGTTCCTGTTTTTATTGGATTTAATTTATGTCTTTTTATGTAATTATCAATTTGCTGCTGTTCTTTTTTAACTGCATTTATGTTTCTTTCAATCAACACTTCTTTTAATTGATTTGGATTAATGGGCTGATGTGTTTGTTCTTCTCCACAAGCCATTATGAGTAAGAAAAGAGTTGAAAGTTTGTAAAATTGAAAGTTCATACAGTTTTTAGGAAATATTGTGTTTTAAATAATTTTCAAATCAGTGCATTTTCACATTTTTTTTAGCCACGAATACACGAATTTCTCACATCAACACATTAACAATTTTTCTAATTTAGCTATTGTTTCATCCAAAGTTAAATCTGATTTTCCGCCTGAAGCATAGAAATGACCTCCTCCTTGGAAATGTTTTTTTGCAAATTCATTCACAAAAACATCTTCTTTTGAGCGAAATGAAATGCTAATATCTTTTTCTTTTTCTGTTAATAATACTGAAAACTTAATTCCTTGTATGGATAATGGGTAGTTTACCAAACCTTCAGTATCTCCTTTTTTAAAGTTAAATTGCTTTAACTCATCTTGAGATAAGGAAATATAAGCAAAGCCTTTTTCTGCAAATACTTTCATTTTGTTAGTAAGTGCAAAGCCCAATAGTCGTAACCTATCCGTAGTATTATTATCAAAAACAGCCTGATGTATTTTGGCGTTATCTGCTCCAGAATCAATTAAATGGGCAATAATTTTATGTGTTTTAGCAGTGGTTGATGGATAGCGAAAAGAGCCTGTATCTGTCATTATTCCACAATAAAGACATTCAGCAACATCTTTAGTAATGTTTTTTGTTTCTTCTAATTTTTCTATAAATTCATAAACCAATTGAGCGGTTGAGCAGCAATCTGTATCAACAAAATAATGGTTAGCAAAACCTTGCGTGTCTTGATGGTGATCTATCATTATTTTTATTGCAGAAGCATTTTTTATCGCTTCTGCCATATCTCCAACTCTTTCTAATGCATTGTAATCTAAACTAAAAATCAAATCTGCGTCAGAGAATAATTTATCTGCTTGTTCTTTTTGTTTATCGTAACAACTGATTTTATCAGCATCATTCATCCAATTCAAAAAATCGGGAAATGAGTCTGGAACAATTACCTCAACATCATTTTTTTTTATATTTTTAAAAAAATGAAAAAGAGCTAAAGAAGATCCTATGGCATCACCATCAGGATTTTTATGTGTTGTTATTACAATTTTTTTTGCTTTATCTATTAATTGTTTCATTTCTTCCATACTGCAAAAGTAAGTTTATGAAAAGAAAAAAACCTATCTAAATTTTTTTAGATAGGTTTTTTTATTGAAATTTATGAATTGAAATTAAAATCCTGTTCCTTTAAACCCTTGAATTGGAGTAAGCATGTGTTCAACTAAAATACCTACACATCCCATATCGGAAGATTTCATCAATTTGCTTTTGGTTGCACTTCCTGATGCACTTCCTGGAATGCTAACTTCAAAAATTAATCTTCTTGTTGTTTCTACAGAAAATTCTAATTCAGTAGCAAAACCATCTTGACTATTATCATACAATAGGGTTTTTTGTTGTTCCACTACAGTAATTGTTTCTTTGTTTATTACCTCCACTTGATTACCTGTTGGAATATATGCACCCCATTCATCAACAGCTAATTCGCCATTTGCGTCCTTTTTATATTCATCTTCCATTGTTTTGGTTTCAACAACTTTTTCCACTTTCACTTTTTTTGTTTCATACACTTTAAAAGTAATTTGAGAACCCAATGTTTGATCAAAACAAAGAGAAATTCTATAATCTTGTCCTTTATAAACAATTACATTTAATTCTGATGTTTGCCCTTTGCTAAATAATGCACTTTTTGATTGTCCATTTAAACTATACATACCTTTATCCGATGGTGGGCAATATTTTGAATGAAATGTGTTGCAGTATTGTGCTGAAACCAATATTGGCAAAGCCATTATTAATAATGCAGCAAATGTTTTTTTTAAATTTTTCATCATTTTTATTATTTGTTTTTTACCTGTCTTAAAAAGAAAATTTAATTACCAGTATAAATCTACTTTACAATTTTAGCTCTTATTTCGTTTATTTTAGCTTTAAGTGTTTCAAATTGATTTTTAGTTATCCCAACAGTTGAACCTCCTCCTAAGACCATTTTTCCTCCTTCTTTTTTCTTTAAAGAAATACCAGAAGAGGTGGCATTATCTTCAGAAAGAGAAGCAAAGACTTGTTCTAATTCTTTCAACCAAACCATTAGTTCTTTAACATTTTCATCTTCACCATATTTTTCTAAATAAAGCATCAAATTGTCTAAAGTAAGTTTTTGATCTGCCAA
>PHDR01000137.1 GCA_002841035.1 Bacteroidetes bacterium HGW-Bacteroidetes-12
AATTTTTATAGGGCAAACACACACTTTTATTGGTCTCAAAATAGTTTGAAATTATGCACCTTCGGTGCGTTTTCCTTTCATTTTCTAAAAAAGGAACACAAATTTCACAAATTAGCACAAATTAATTTGTGCTAATTTGTGAAATTTGTGGCGTATAATTAAACATAGATGCAAGCCTTTTTTCATAAAAGTAACTATTTCTTTGCATTTTAAAGTCGCTATTTAATACATAAGTTGTTAATAATTAATTTATTGTTGTTTTTTCAGCAAGCCCGATTTAGTTCATAGAGTTGGAAGTTGGAGATTGTTACATCTTCAAATTATCAAAAAACTGTCACTTCGAGTGTTTTGAGGCACGAAAAACGTATCGAGAAGTTGATAGTTTTTGTTTTCATTTTTAAAGTTCTCGATACGGTTCAACTCCGCTATCGCTTCGTTATACCTACTCGAACTGACAGTGCTAACACCCAACACCTAACCCTTATTCCAAATAAGCAATACATTTCAACTCAATGGAAATAGGAGATGGTAGTGCATTTATTTCAACAGTAGTTCTGCAAGGTTGATTTCCTTTAAAGTATTCAGCATAAATGCGGTTGTATGTTTTAAAATCACGTTTCATATCAGTTAAAAAAACAGTAACATCAACCAAGTCATTCCAAGAAGCACCAGCTTCTTCTAAAATAAGTTGCACATTTTCAAAAACGGAACGACATTGTGCCTCAAAATCAAAGGCATCATAATTTCCATTTTTATCATAATGCAAACCAGGAATATTGGCCTCCTCGCTTCCAGAACCAGCAGCTCTTGGACCAACACCTGATAAGAAAAGTAAATTTCCTACTCTTTTAGTATAAGGATAAAGCCCCATTGGTTTCGGGGCTTTAGTCGTATTTGTTTTTTCTCTCATTAATCTAATGTTCTAGTGTTGAAATTTAACGTGTTGAAAAGCTGTGCTTTTTAATTGTTCTCTAAAATAATTTTATTGAGTTTTTTTAATTTCTCATTTTCTTTTTTGAGTTTTTCGGTCATTTCGTTGATTTTATTCTCAGTGTTTTTGATAGCTTCATCATCCTTATTAGCATTAGAAGGATCATTTTGTTGTGCTTTTAGTTCTTCTAATTTTTTTTCTTCTGTTTTAATTTCTGCAATTATTGTTTGAATATTATTTTCAACACCTTCTTTCTCTGTTTTTGCTTTTATTTTTTCATTTCCAGATCGTTGTTGATCAATTTCGTTGTTCTTTGTAGCTTTTTTTTCAGAAACAACATTTTTCTTAGTTGCCTTCTTCACTGTATTTTGACTTTTAGTTTCTGTCTTAACTGCTTCGCTATTAGAAGTAGTTGATTGTGCTTTAACACTTAGCGTTAGCGATAAAATGAATGCGGTTGCAGTTGTAAGGATTGTTTTCATAATGTTGTTTGGGTTAGTTAATAATTTGATTTCTAATTTTTTCCGCTTTGTTGCCAATCACAATAAAATCTTCTTGATTATGAATAATGAATAGCTCATCCAATTGTTTTAGTTGATTGATAAGAAAAGCAGTGTTTTCATTTTTAAAGCTTTCCAATAAGTTGATTAAGGCTTTTAATGATTTTTTTTGATTGTTTATTTTTTGATTGATTTGGCTGTTTTCCGTATTTTTTGTTGCTTGGCGAGTACCTAAATACAACCCTTCTATCCATCCTCCAGCCATTATCAATGCTGCTAATTCATCTTGTTGAGAATTTTTTAGATAACTATCGGCTTGTCTATAACTTTGTTCTGCAATATTTAAAATAGAATCTTTATTTTCTATGTTGTTTTCTAGTCTTTCAATGGTTTCTGCATCAAAAATAGTTGTTAAACCTAACTCTTCGGCTATTTTTTTAGAACAATTAATATACTGCATACACGCCTGTGTTTGATCAAACATAGTCGCGTAACTTAAATCAACACCATAAACACCAAAGTTTAATGCTTTTTGAGTGTTTGTTGTATAGTTGGTAACATTATCCAATGCATTGAGATAGTTTTTGTCATAAATAATACCTTCATTCTTAAAAAGTTCAGCGGCTTCTAATGGAAGAGGAATTGTTGCTAAAACATTAGTTGTTGCTTCTAACCTAGCTTCTGTTTTAATATCGATTTGTTCTATATCTTCAGTAATCGATGATTGTTTGTCGGAACATGACACAATTAACATTAAGCAGAAAAAAGCAAAGATTATATGCAAGAAGTACTGCATAACGATAAATTAATAGTTTTGGAAATTAGTCATTTCTAACAAAGATAAAAAAAATATTGATGAATGCAAAATTTGTTTTTTAATGTGCTTCCAACCAATTTGCGGCATTATTCATTTCAACATCTAAAGGCACAGAAAGTGAAACAGCGTTTTCCATTTTATCTTTAACAATTGCTTTTACGGTTTCTAACTCGGGTTTATATACATCAAAAACCAACTCATCGTGCACTTGCAACAGCATTTTTGATTGCAATTGTTGTTCTTTAAAAGCTTGAGCAATGTTTATCATCGCAATTTTAATAACATCGGCTGCCGAGCCCTGAATGGGAGCGTTCACTGCGTTGCGTTCGGCATGTCCTCGCACAATTGGATTGTTCGATGTAATGTCTTTTAGCACTCTTCTGCGTTGCATAATGGTTTCTACATAGCCGTTTTCTTTAGCAAAAGTTACATTATTTTCCATGTAGGATTTTATTTTTGGATATTGAGCAAAATAACTATCAATAATTTCTTTTGCTTCTGTTCTGGAAATGTTGAGGTTTTGCGAAAGTCCAAATGCCGAAACGCCATAAATTATTCCAAAATTAACCGCCTTGGCTTTGCTTCGCATATCTCTATCTACTTCATTTAAAGCAACTCCAAACACTTTGGCGGCTGTTGCTGCGTGAATATCTTCTCCATTAACAAATGCTTGTTGCATATTTTCATCGCCACTAAGTGCAGCAATTATTCTTAATTCAATTTGAGAATAATCGGCAGCTAAAAGGGTGTAATCTTTGTTTTTGGGGATAAATGCTTTTCTAATTTCTCTGCCTTTTTCGCTTCTAATTGGTATATTTTGTAAATTGGGGTTGTTGGAGCTTAATCTTCCTGTTGAAGCCACAGTTTGCATATAACTTGTGTGTAACCGATTTGTTTTTTTGTTTACCAGCTCGGGCAAGGCATCTACATACGTAGATTTCAATTTTTTTAGTGTTCTGTATTCTAAAATAGGAGGGATAATTTCGTGTAAATGCACCATTTTAGATAAAATATCTTCGTTGGTTTGGTATTGACCTGTTTTAGTTTTCTTTGGTTTGTCTGTAATTTTTAACACATCAAACAAAATTTCGCCTAATTGTTTGGGCGAATCTATGTTGAATTTTGTACCCGCCAAGGCAATAATTTTTTTCTCTAATTCTAAAATTAATAGGTGTAATTCTTTTGAAAAAAGCCTTAACGCATCTACATCTAAATTAATTCCTTCTTGCTCCATAGCTGCCAATACAGGAATTAATGGTGTTTCTATTTCAAAAAGTATTTTTTTGAGTGTAGGATTCATTTTGGCTGCTAACTCGTTTTTTAATTGAAGTGTAATGTCGGCATCTTCGCAAGCATAATCAACAATTAGTTCGGGAGCAACATCACGCATATTCCCTTGGTTTTTACCTTTTTTACCAATAAGTGTTTCTATGGAAATGGTTTTGTAGCCTAAATAGGTTTCTGCCAACAAATCCATGTTGTGTCGCATATCGGGTTGAATTAAAAAATGAGCTATCATGGTATCAAACAATTGCCCTTTAATGGTAATGCCATAATTGCTCAATACGTTTAAATCATACTTAATGTTTTGACCTACTTTTTCGATGTTTTTGTTTTCAAACAAAGGTTTAAATTCATTTAAAATTTGTTGGGTTTCTTCTTGGTTTTCAGGAAAAGGAATGTAATATGCCTCAAAGGGTTGATAAGCAATGGATAAACCAACAATTTCGGCTTCTAAGGCATTAATGTTGGTTGTTTCGGTATCAAAACAAAATGATTTTTGTGCATTAAGTTTTTTAATTAGTGTTTCTCTTTGTGCTTTAGTGGTTATAAAAAAATATTCGTGGTTGGTGTTTGCACTATTTTTGAGTTCGGAAAGCTCGTTTTCAACTAAATTTGTTGAATTTGTTACAAGAGTTTCCGCTTGTTGTTCGGTGTTTCCAAACAAATCCATTTGAGCACCAATTTGGCTTTTGGCAGCAGGTTGAATTTGAATTTCTTTACCTAAAATGCGTTTAGCTAAATTTCTAAATTCGAGTTCGGCAAACAGTTCGGTAATTTTTTCTTCGTTGGGAGGTTCAACCAATAAATCATCAAAATGATATTCTAATGGAACATCAACAATAATGGTGGCTAATTTTTTTGAAAGTAAGCCTTGCTCAGCAAAATTGATTACGTTTTCTTTTTGTTTTCCTTTTAAATCTTCGGCATTGGCTATTAAATTTTCAACGCTTCCATATTGTTTAATGAGCAATTTTGCTGTTTTTTCGCCAATTCCAGGTATTCCAGGAATATTATCAACGGCATCGCCCCAAAGCCCTAAAATATCTATTACTTGCAACGGATTTTCTATTTCAAATTTGTCGCATACTTCTTTAATGCCCATAACTTCGGCAGGTTTTCCGTAAGCAGCAGGTTTATAGATAAACGATTTTTCGGAAACTAATTGCCCAAAATCCTTATCGGGAGTCATCATATAGGTTATAAATCCTTCTTTTTCTGCGGCTTTGGCAAGCGTTCCTATCACATCATCAGCCTCAAAACCATCTTTTAAAAGCATGGGGATATTAAATGCTTCAATAATTTGTTTGATGTAAGGAAGAGCCGCTCTAATATCTTCGGGCATTTCGTTTCTTCCAGCTTTATAGTCGGAAAACTCTAATTCTCGGTTGGTAACGGCAGGAGCATCAAAAACTACAGCTATATGTGTTGGTTTTTGTTTTTCTAATACTTCTAAAAGTGTGTTGGTAAACCCTAACATGGCTGAGGTGTTTAAGCCTTTAGAATTGTAGCGTTGGTTATTGCCAAAAGCAAAGTAAGCTCTGTAAATTAATGCAAACGCATCGAGTAAGAATAGTTTTTTTTGTTCTACCATTTTCTTTTTTTGGTAAAGATAAAAAAAAACACCTTGATTTTTGGTCGAGGTGTTTTCTATATTTTTAAAATAAATTCGTTGTGAATAAATTATTTTTCCTTTAATTTTTCCTTTTTATCTTCAGAATTACTCATTCTAAAAGTAATAGGTAGATTGTAACTCACTCTAACAAGTTCCCCTTTTTGTTTGCCTGGAGTCCATTTGGGAAATGACTCTATTACACGAACAGCTTCATTATTCAATAAAGGATGAACACCTCTAATTACTTTTACATTACCAATAGAACCATCTTCATTTACTGTGAAATTCACATATACTTTTCCTTCAATCCCTTTTTCTTTTGCTTCCTTAGGGTAAATGATGTTTTTAGCTAAGAATTTAAACATCGCTTCTTGTCCACCTGGAAATTCGGGCATTTGTTCTACTAATATAAAAATATCTTCTTTTTCATCAACTTCTTGAGCAAAAGAAATGCTGCCCATAAAAGTGAACAGCATTACTAAAAAGAGTTGTTGTATGGTTTTCATTTAATTATTTTAACACAAAAGTAATGGGTAGGTTGTAAGAAACTTTAACGGCTTTACCTCTTTGTTTGCCAGGCTTCCATTTTGGGAAAGATTTTACTACTCTGATGGCTTCTTTGTCTAGTAATTCGTGTACACCTCTAATAATTTTAACATCGGTAATAGAACCATCTTTGGCAACAGTAAAGTTAACATATACTTTACCAGCAATTCCGTTCGCTTTCGCTGCAGGAGGGTATGAAACATTTTCACCTAAATATTTAAAAAGAGCGGCATCTCCACCAGGGAAAGAAGGCATATCTTCCACAATAGTAAAAATTTCTTCTTCAACCACTTCTTCAACCACTTCAAAAGTTTCAACAACAGTTTCGGCATCGGCTTCAGTATCAATTTCAACTTCTTGTTCAATTTCCACATCATCTTCAACAATTTCTAATACTTCGGGAGCAGAAGGAGGTGGAGGAGGTGGAGGTGGTGTGTTTTGTTCTGTGATTGGAATAATTTCTTCTTCTACTTGTTCCACAACTAATTGACCTAATTCAGATGCTTGCACATCATAAAATTTAAAATTAATCATTGCAAAAACAATTAACAAAGAAACCACTAATCCTCCTAAGAGTACAGTGCTTCTAAGTTTTTCAAGGTCTGCATTTGGGTTTTTCTTTGGTTCCATAATAAAAAAACATTTTAATGTTAAGTTAGCTTCAAAGTTAAAAAATATTATTTGATATTTTAGTTTTTAAAATATAAATAACTTTAAAACACAATCATTTTTGATGTGTGATGATTCTTTTGTAATTATTTCATAAAAAAAAATGAAGAGATGCTTATCTTTGTTTTAAAGTTATTCAAAAATGCAAGTAGGTGCAATTTTATTGGCAGGAGGTAAAAGTAGTCGAATGGGTGCTGACAAAGGATTGTTGTTGGTAAATGAAAAACCTATGATTCAGCATATTATTGATGCTGTTCGTGTTATTTCCAATAACATTATTATTGTTTCCAATCAAAAGGAATATGCTCAGTTTGGTTTTCCTGTTTTTGAAGATAGGATTAAAGAATCTGGTCCTTTAGCAGGAATTTACACAGGATTATTTCATTCAAAAACACATCAAAACATAGTGTTGAGTTGCGATGTGCCTTATGTGAGTGCAGCACTCATCACTTTTTTAATAGAACAAAGTAGCAATTTTGATGTTACAATTCCTCAAAAGGAGGGCAGGTTACATCCATTAATTGGTGTTTATACGCAAGCTTGTTTGCCTGTTTTTAAAAATGAGTTAAAACACCAACAATTAAAAGTAAAATTGGCAATAGAAAAAATGAAATTGAATATTGTGGACGCAGCTTTGTTTTCTGATGTTAATTTTATGAATATAAATACTACTATCGATATAAAAAACGCTACAACATGAATCTACATCTTAATTATTTTGGCATGATAGCCGAAAAAACAGCTACAACCAAAGAAATTCTTAATGCAGGAAACAATCCACTTTCTGTTGAAGATTTGAATAAGTTGCTTTTTAATAAATACCCAGCTTTGAAAGAAATAAATTACAAAATTGCTGTGAACCAAATCTTAGCAGATGATTCCTTATTGTTGAACGAAAATGATGAAATTGCTTTGTTGCCTCCTTTTGCTGGAGGGTAATTGAAGTTTGATTATATTTTCCTGTTTTCCGCAGCCAAAAAAAACAAATATCATAAAGTGCTAATTTTCAGATATTAAAAATTTTAAAAATGAATTTTTGGGTGTCCCGCCCT
>PHDR01000138.1 GCA_002841035.1 Bacteroidetes bacterium HGW-Bacteroidetes-12
ATTCTTTTGTATCTTCTTCTTTTCTTTTTTGTTGCATATTGGTTAATGTTTTCTCATAATATTCAGAATTAGAAGGTCCTGGTGCAATCAAAATCAGTTTGTTTAAATTATCAGGGTATTTTTTTGCATAAAATAAGGCTAACAAGCCACCCCAAGAGTGTCCTGATAAAGTGATTTTATCTATTTTAAGGTGTTTGCGTATAGCTTCAATATCTTCAACAAAATTATCAATTGAAATGCTAGCGGTGTCTTTAGGGAAGTCTGTTTTTCCACTTCCTCGTTGGTCGTAAAAAATAAATTGATATCCCTCTGCCAAACCTTCAAAAGAAGAAATTAAATAATCGCTAAAAAGACCTGGACCTCCGTGCAAAACAAGGATTGGTTCACCTGTTCCAATAATTTTGAAATAATGATTTATCCCATTAATTTCAATGTTTTTATCTTCTACTTTTCCAGTTGATAAACTATCATTATCTTTATTTGTACCTGTTGTACAGCCAATTATTAATAATGCTAATACAATGTAAATAGTTTTTTTTTGAGTTTTAAATATCATTATTTTTTTATTTATTTAGCGTAATTACGTATCAAAATTATACATTTTTTAATTGTGCTATTGTTTCTGTAGGATGGGTTGACTTGAAAACAAAACTTCCCGCTACAAGCACATTTGCTCCTGCATCTATTAATTTTCTTGCATTTTCAGTAGTAACGCCTCCATCAATTTCAATTTGAGCGTTAGAATTAGTTTCTAAAATTAATTTTTTTAATTTCTTAATTTTTGTATATGTATTTTCTATAAACGACTGTCCTCCAAAACCTGGGTTTACTGACATAATTAGTACTAAATCTAATTCATGAATGATATCTTCTAGCACATTCACATTGGTATGTGGATTTAAAGAAACTCCTGCCTTCATTCCTTCAGCTTTTATTGCTTGAATTGTTCTATGTAAATGCGGACAGGCTTCGTAATGAACCGTAAGAATGTCAGTTCCTGCAGCTTTAAAATCTTTTATATACTTATCTGGTTCAACTATCATTAAATGCACGTCAAACGGTTTTTTTGTGAATTTTCTGATAGCTTTTATTACAGGCATTCCAAAACTAATATTAGGTACAAAAACTCCATCCATTACATCTATGTGAAACCAATCGGCACTGCTTTTATCAAGCATTTCAGCTTCTTTTTGAAGGTTAGCAAAGTCTGCGGCTAAAATGGATGGCGAAATTAAATGAGACATAAATTAATTTTTCAACAAAAATATTAAAATTTAGAACTAATCAAAGCGTTATTTTTAGTTATTTAGTCTTTGCAAGAAAACGCCAAATACTGCGTTATTCTCGTTTTTGAAACAGTCATCCCGATAGCTATCGGGGCTCCTTATTTTCAAAAACTTCGAAAGCCTTGTCTTTGACTTTTTCTTATCAAAGACTTTAAAAAGGCAGTTTTCTTGCAGACATTATTCTGAATTCAAAAGAATAATCGAACTCAGGTTTTAAAAATCACGCTGTAAAAACATCTCTATTATTCACATATACTTCCCATTTTGCAAGCACTTGTTGCATATCTTGTGGTAAATCCACCTCAAAATGAAGCCACTCTCCTGTTTTTGGATGTTCAAAACCTAATGATTTTGCGTGGAGTGCTTGTCGAGGAAGTATTTCAAAGCAGTTGGCAATAAATTGTTTGTATTTAGAAAAAGTTGTCCCCTTCAAAATTCGATCTCCACCATAGTCTTCATCATTAAACAAAGGGTGTTTAATATGTTTCATGTGTACTCTTATTTGGTGTGTACGCCCTGTTTCTAGTTTGCATTCTACAAAGGTTACATAGCCATATCTTTTAAGGACTGTGAAGTGTGTTACTGCATTTTTCCCATATTCTCCATCAGGAAAAACGGTCATTACTTTTCTGTTTTGTAGGCTTCTACCAACATTGCCTTCAACTTTTCCTTTTTCTTCTTCAAAATCGCCCCAAACCAAAGCGTTGTATCTTCTTTCTATGGTTCTATCAAAAAATTGTTTTCCTAAATGCGTAAGTGCCTGATCGTTTTTGGCAATTACCATAATTCCTGTAGTATTTTTATCTAACCGATGCACCAAACCTGGTCGATTGGGAACTGCTGTTTGGGGTAGGTTTTCAAAATGATAAATTAACCCATTAACTAATGTGCCTGTATGATTTCCATATCCTGGATGAACAACCAAACCTGCTTGTTTATTGAGTACTATTACATCTTCATCTTCAAATAAAATATCTAATGGAATATTTTCAGGAATAAGTTCAATTTCTTGAGGTGGATAGGGCAATTCTACCGTTATTTCATCGAAAGGTTTTACTCGGTAATTGGCTTTTATAACTTTTTTGTTTACCAATACGTTTTTATCAACTAAAGCTCCTTGTAGCTTGCTTCTTGTTGCATTTGGAATTCTATCCATTAAAAACTTATCAATACGCAATAATTCTTGTCCCTTGTCCACAATGAATTTATAGTGTTCAAACAACTCATTATCTAGTACATCATCACTATTTTCGATATTCATTTTTTTTTAGATTGGAGATTAAAGATTAGAGATTGGAGATTGGAGATTCTTCACTTCATTTTATTAAACTTCGTGCCTCAGTTTATAAAATTTCGTTCAGAATGACACTAACCCCTAACTACTAACACCTATATATTTATTACTGAATGATTACTTTTTTAACTATAAGTTGGCTGTTTATATTATTGATAAATCGAATAAAATAAATTCCTTTATTAATGTTACTTACATCAATTCTATTGGTTGTGGTTGTTTGTGTTTCAACTACTATTCTTCCAAACATATCTATTAATTCTACTTTAAATTCTAACAATTGTGTTTTTCCTATTTGCTCAAAATAAACGTAGTTTGTTGCTGGATTTGGGAAAATTTTAAAATCGCTGATAACTGCATTTTCTTTAATTGAAGAAATTGGGTCTCCAGTAGTTCCAAAAACAGGACGTAACATCAAAGAACCATTAGGAATACTTGCAGAAGGATTTAGCCATGTTCCTTGAGAATTATACCAAATTTTATTTCTAGTATTGGTGTTTACATCATAACCAACATTTAAAAACGGAGCAGTAATTTTTTCATAACCAAAATAATATGTTCCTGCTGGGAGAATTAATGGTGTTGCTAATTCGTACAATAAAAGCTCGTTTGTAAAAGAATAAGTTGGAAAAAAGAAATCGTTTTGTTGGTAAACAATTACTTCTGGATTAAGGCTGCTCCAAACAGTAAGTTTAAAAGATTCTGCTGATATATTATCTCTTATCGGATTAAAATAAATCTGCATAGCAGTTAATGTGTCCGTTTTTTTTATAGTAAATTGATTGGCAAGTTTTGCTCCAACACCCTGAACTCCATAACCTAATTCAGCACTACCATCGTCATACGAATAATAAGATCCAAAAACTTGAAATGATTTTACTGTGTCATTTTTCTGATTATCATCAACAAACGGGTTAATATCAAAATAATTTTTTATTTGGAATACTTTATTCACAGCATTATCCGTTGGAAAGGTAAAGTCGTTCAAAAACGATGGAGTTATTTGATAAACTGCTTGAGGTTCTGTTAAAGTAGAATATGCAAATGCGTTTTTTGATGCAACTCCTGTTGGATAAACTTCCACCACTGGTCCAGCACCATTGTTATCAGAAACTTCATATTTATAGAAAACATCATAAGTGATATTAAAATTGTTTTTATACGAAACAGGCATTACTTCTCTCATTAAGCCAATTGTATCTGTTTTATAATGATCCCAAGGCATTGCTGTAAGTTGATTCAACAAACTAAAATGATTGGTAATGAGTGCTACATCATTAAGCAAGGTATCAGCACTTGTTCTGTTGTCGTTTAAATATACATAATCAACATGCCAATGATCTACATTTCCACTAAGGGTTGCAAAATTTTTAAATCGGAATTGGAATTCGTTATTATGAAAATCGGAACCTACATATATCATAACTTTTTGAAAGGGTCTGTTTGCTGCCCCTGGAACACCCCACGCTCTAACCCAAGTACTGTCAGCCTTTCTAAAAAATTCCAATCGTAAACTGTCTTGTATCTCTGGTCGGTTTCCGTTGCCTTGAGGTTGATATTGAAAACTTAAAAAAACACTATCGATAACAACCGACAAATCGATAGGCTGTGATGTAAGCACATCTGCTTCTCCATAAGAAGTTGGCATAAAATTATAGGGAAAACCTGCAGAATCTAACCCATCAAAAGTGGCAACTCCATAAGATGGAGGATTTATCGGGAAACTTGAATTTATATGAACATGAATGTCTTGCCATAAATTTTCGTTAGGAAAGTGCCAGTTTTGAGAAAAATCATCTAAAAAAGGAAGTGTGAGTAAAATTTTACTTTGTTTTTTTTGTTTTCTAAAGATTTCTGGGTTCTTTTCTTTAATACTTTTATTGTATTTCGCTATCAATGTTTTATTTACGCCTAAATCAAACAAGGTGTCTTGAGCAAAAACATTAAAGGTGAAGAGCAGAAAGAAAAAAGTTGAAAGCTTGTAAAGTTGAAAGTTCATAAATTTTATAAAGTTTATAAAGTTAAAATTTGGTTGTAATTAACACATTTTCAATTGATAAAACCAATATTATTCTCCAAAAAAATCTCACTAATTATAGCAGATTTTCATCTCCATATCGTTACATTTCCAAACTATCTAAACTCAAATTTTGAGTATTTATTTTAGTAGAATCTTTTGTTAAATAAATATCTACTGAACTTCCAATATTTAAGACACTATTTGCTCCATAACTAGGCGTTTGCTTATATACTTTTGCTGATGTTGAATCATTCGAAGTAATACAAGAGGCGTCATAAATTTCTAATCCTAAACTTAATAGAGAGGTTTGTAAGAGTTGGTGTGCACTTTCTTTATTAAGGTTTATTAAATAAGGAACCATCACTTTCCCATCTCCTTTTCCTGTTCCAATAATTAATGTAATAAAAGCACCTAAATCTATTTTTTCGTTAGGAGAAATGCTTTTACCTTTAAGTTCATAACCTATTGCAATACCCTGATGTTCGGATGGTTTGTACTCAACCTTTACTTTAAGTCCATAGCTTTCAAGTTTTGCTACAGCAAGGCGTTGCGACATATCAATTACATCTGGCAATAGTATTTTTGGTGCAGCAATTTTAGTTACGGTAATGTAAATTTTTCTATCTTTTTTTACTAATGATTCTGCTAAAGGGTTTTGGTCAATAACCACTCCTTTGGGCTTTTTATCAACAAAAATGGAGTCTAAAATTTCATAACGCAATTCCTTTTCTGATAAAATTGCTTCCACTTCTTTTTCTGTGAGTCCTTCTAATGATGGAACTGAAATAGATTCTCCGTGATTGGTGTAACTATCCAAAGATTTATCTATTAAAAAGACAACTACAACAATCAGCACGATAAGGATTGCTATATTAATTAAAAAAGATTTACTAAAAATAAATTTAAACATGTTTTGGGGTTGATATAAAAATCAAAAATAGTTAAAAGATTATAAAGATAATCGCTCATTGTTACATTTTCAAATTAACTTCGTTGAGCTCGCAAGCTCGGTTTTTAAATTGCTACATTCAACTCTTCGGCTAAATCTTTTTCAACTTTCAGATTTTCTATAATAAATTGTTGCCTATCAGGAGTGTTTTTCCCCATATAAAACTCTAACATTTCTTGAATTGGCGTCTCTTTGCCAATGATTACTGGGTCTAAGCGAATGTCTTTCCCTATAAAGTTTTTAAATTCTCCTGGCGAAATTTCTCCAAGTCCTTTAAAACGAGTGATTTCTGGTTTACCTTTAATTTCTTGCATGGCTTTCTGACGCTCATCTTCTGAATAGCAATAAAATGTTTTTGATTTATCTCTTACTCTAAAAAGAGGTGTATCTAAAATATAAAGGTGTCCATTTTTAATAATATCGGGGAAAAACAATAAGAAAAAGGTAATTAACAACAAACGAATATGCATCCCATCCACATCGGCATCGGTTGCTATAACAATGTTGTTATACCTTAAATCATCTATGCTTTCCTCAATGTTTAATGCGGCTTGAAGTAGGTTAAACTCTTCATTTTCATATACAATTTTTTTGGTTAACCCATAGGTGTTTAAAGGCTTTCCTTTTAAACTAAAAACTGCTTGGGTATTCACATCTCTTGATTTTGTAATAGAACCTGAAGCTGAATCACCTTCTGTAATAAAAAGTGTTGTCTCTACTTTTCTGTCATTTTCTTTGGTGTCGTTATAATGTAAGCGACAATCACGCAATTTTTTATTGTGCAACGAAGCGTCTTTTGCTCTTTTTTTAGCCAGTTGTTTAATTCCAGCCATGTCTTTTCGTTCTCGTTCCGATTGCAAAATTTTGCGTTGCAAAGCTTCTGCTGTTGCTGGATTTTTATGCAAGTAATTATCCAACTCTCTTTTCAAAAAATCAGTGATAAACGCTCGCATTGAAATTCCGTCAGGAGCAATTTCGGTAGAGCCTAATTTGGTTTTTGTTTGAGATTCAAAAACAGGTTCCATTACTTTTACGCTAACTGCGGCAACTATAGATGATCGTATGTCTGATGCATCGTAATCTTTTCCATAAAATTCTCTAATGGTTTTCACATAAGCTGCTCTAAATTCGCCTTGATGCGTTCCTCCTTGCGGGGTATATTGTCCGTTTACAAACGAATAATATTCTTCTCCATAAGATTCTGTGTGGGTTATAGCAATTTCAATGTCTTCTCCATGTAAATGAATAATTGGGTAGATGGGTTTGTGTGATAAATTTTGCTCTAATAAATCTTTTAATCCATTTTCGGATTGAATTTTTTCTCCATTAAAATAAATAGAAAGTCCTGTATTTAAAAAAGCATAATTCCACAACAGTTTTTCTACATGTTGATTTCTGTAGGTATAGTTTTTAAAAATTTGCTCATCTGGAATAAAAGTAATTTTTGTTCCATTTCGTTGGGTAGAATCTTCAACATCATATTCCGTAGTTAAATTTCCTCTTTCAAACTCAACTTTTTTAATTTTACCATCTCTAACAGATTCAACCTTAAAATAAGATGATAGTGCGTTAACTGCTTTTGTTCCTACTCCATTTAATCCTACTGATTTTTTAAAGGCTTTTGAGTCATATTTTCCTCCTGTGTTCATTTTTGAAACACAATCTATCACTTTTCCTAAGGGAATTCCTCGACCATAATCACGCACCTTAACCTCTTTGTCTTTAATGCTAACTTCAATAGTTCTTCCATTTCCCATTACATATTCATCAATGGAATTATCAAAAACTTCTTTGAGAAGAATATAAATACCATCATCATAAGCAGCTCCATCACCTAATTTTCCGATGTACATTCCTGGTC
>PHDR01000139.1 GCA_002841035.1 Bacteroidetes bacterium HGW-Bacteroidetes-12
AATGACTTTAAAAGAAGTTACCATAGAGAACTAACTGTTTTAATTCCTGATGGATATACCATCACTAATTTAGAAAAAATAAATATTCAAAATGTGTATAAAGAAGATGGCGAAATATTTTTTGAGTTTCATTCACATTATAAAATAGATGGAAATACACTTACTATTATATGCGATGAATATTATACTGTGTTGGAAATACCAACAACTATTTTTGAAGAATACAGAAAGGTAATTAATAGTGCAGCCGACTTTAATAAACTCACACTTGTGCTAGAAATGTAATTACCTTAATACTGATAATTTTAAGCATTTAAACACTTTTGTCTTTCTAACAGCTTTTTAAACGTGTTGCTTGCTTTTTAGAGTTGATGAAGCAATTTCATTTAAATTGGAAGGACTAAGAAAAGTATAAAACTTCAGCAGATCCCGATATAAGTCCCGAAAATATAAGTAGGATAGCGATAAATATTAACTCAGGTTAAATTTAATAAGATGCAACCCTATTTGGTTGCGGTATTTTTTATGTTATTTTTGTAGAATAACTACCCCTAAAAAGATTCTAATCAACAATGAAAAAACTTCTCATAAAAAACATCAAAGAATTAGTTCAGGTAACTACACAAAATAAAATTGCAGGAAAAGAAATGGCAATTTTACCTACCATAAAAAATGCTTGGCTAACCATTGAAGAAGGTTTAATAGCCGATTTTGGAACAATGGAAAACTGGAAAGGAATTTCCGATTGGTCTGATTTAGAAATAATTGATGCTACTGACAAAATGGTATTACCTTCTTTTTGCGATTCGCACACTCACTTAGTTTTTGCTGCTTCGCGCGAAGAAGAATTTGTGGATAGAATTAACGGATTAAGTTATGAAGAAATTGCTGCCAAAGGTGGCGGAATATTAAACTCAGCAAAAAAATTGCAAGCTGCCACCGAAGACGAGTTGTTTGAAAGTGCCTTAATTCGATTAAGAGAAATTCAACAAACAGGAACTGGATCCGTTGAAATTAAAAGTGGCTACGGTCTTTCTGTTGAAGCAGAAATAAAAATGCTCCGTGTTATTCAGCGACTAAAAAAAGCAAGTCCAATTACTATAAAAGCCACTTTTTTAGGTGCACACGCTCTGCCTTTGCAATTTAAAGACAATAGAAAAGGATATATTGACAGCATTATTAACGAAATGCTCCCTATTATAAAAAAAGAAAACTTAGCCGATTTTATTGATGTTTTTTGCGAAAAAAATTATTTTACTCCCGAAGAAACCACTCAAATTTTGCAAGCAGGAATTAGCATTGGATTAATCCCAAAAATACACGTAAATCAATTTAACTCTATTGGAGGAATTCAAGTAGGAATTAAAAACAACGCACTTTCTGTAGATCATTTAGAAGTAATGACACCAAAAGACATTGCCGATTTAAAAAATGCTGATGTAATGCCAACCTTACTTCCATCTTGTTCTTTCTTTTTAACTATTCCTTATGCTCCTGCAAGAGAACTCATTAATAATAAATTACCCATTTGTTTAGCCTCCGATTTTAATCCAGGTTCTACCCCATCAGGCAACATTCCTTTTGTGTTGTCGTTGGCGTGCATAAAACTTAAAATGACCCCCGAAGAAGCCATAAATGCAGCTACCCTAAACGGTGCTTATGCTATGAATTTAAGTCATCAGCTTGGCAGCATAGCCAAAGGAAAAAAAGCCAATTTATTTATCACAAAAAAAATTTCGAGTTATAAACACATTCCCTATGCTTTTGGTGCTAACCCTGTGGAAACTGTTATTCTAAATGGTGTGAAATACTAAGCTTTGAAATGTTGAATTTTAAATGTTGAATTTTAAATAATTTAATCTCATAAACTTCCAACTTTATAAACCTCCAACTTTACAAACTTTCGACTTTACAAACTTTTGACTTTACAGACATTCGACTTTACAGACATTCGACTTTACAGACTTTTGACTTTACAAACTTTCGACTTTACAGACTTTCGACTTTACAAACTTTACAAGTTAAGATTCCAACAATAAAACAGTATTCATATATATTTATTCTTTTTTTTTAATTAATTTTAACCGTTCCTTTATTACGAATTAAACTTATAAGAGTATGTATAAAATTAAAATAACTGCCTTTGCACTCGCTTTTTCATTACTAACAACATTTAATGCTCAAACAATTAAAACTGCTGATGTTTCTGTTATATATGGAAACGAAGCCAATGAAATTGCACCAAACAGCAATGTGGTGCGTTTAAAAAATTTCACATCTGTTCCTAACTACGTACAATTTCAAGAAGGCAAAGAGCTGCCTTTAAACAAACTCGAAAATTGGTTGCAATCGTACTACAAAACAGATGATAACTTTGGTTTAAAATTACTTAGTGTTGAAAACGACCACTTAGGATACACGCATTATCGTTACCAACAAACTATTAATACTGTTCCTGCACGTTTATCTATGTATAATGTGCATACCAAAAATGGCTTAATTTATTCCATGAATGGCGAATTGTTTGATAATTTAGGCACAACAACTCAAGTAGCTATTTCAGAACAAGCAGCACTAACTAAAGCATTAACATTTATAGGAGCAACACAATATATGTGGGAATCTGCCGAAGCAGAAACACATTTAAAATGGGAACAAAACGACCCTAATGCTACCTATTATCCAAAAGGAAAATTGGTTTATATTAACGATAAAGGCAATGTAACTTCTCCATTAAAATTAACATACGTATTTAATATTTATGCACTAGCTCCTTTCAACCGAAAAGAAATTTATGTAGATGCTCTTTCTGGAACTATAATTTGGGAAGAACAAAAAATTCATGATGTGGATGTTGTTGGAACTGCTGCAACAGGTTATAGTGGAACAAAACCCATTACTTCTGACAATACTGGCACAACCCATAGACTTAGAGAAACAGGACGAGGAAACGGAATTAGAACATTTAACAATCAAAACACAACTACTTACTCAAACACCGATTTTACCAACACATCTGCCAACTGGACTACCTTTAACCCAACCATAGACCAATTTGCTACCGATGCTCATTATGCTGCTGAGGTTACCTATGATTATTTTTTTACACAACACAACAGAAACAGCATTGACAATAATGGGTTTCAATTGAACAGTTATGTGCATCACAATAATAATTTTTTTAATGCCTTTTGGGATGGACAACGGATGAGTTATGGTGATGGAAATAACAATTCTTCGCCTTTAACTTCGGTAGATATAGGAGGGCACGAAATAGGACACGGATTAACCACTTTTACTGCTAATTTAATCTATCAGGCAGAATCTGGTGCATTAAACGAATCGTTCAGTGATATATTTGGAAATACTATTGAGAAATTTGCTCGTCCTACCCAAAACAACTGGCAATTAGGTGAAGATTTAGGAATAATTATTAGAAACATGCAAAACCCTAATGCTCAAGGTGATCCTGATACTTACTTTGGAACCAATTGGGCTTCATTAACAGGTGGCGATAACGGTGGTGTGCATACCAATAGTGGTGTGCAAAACCGTTGGTATGTTCTACTTGTCGATGGTGGTAGTGGAACAAACGATAATAATGATTCTTACAGTGTTGCAGGGCAAGGCATTGTTAAAGCTGGGCAAATTGCTTACCGAAATTTAGTGATTTATTTAACACCATCCTCAGGATATTCAGATGCCCGATTTTTTGCTATCCAATCTGCCGCTGATTTATTTGGCGGTTGCACACCAGAAGTTGCCTCTGTTACCAATGCATGGCACGCTGTTGGTGTTGGTTCAGCTTATTCTCCTTTCACGCTTAGTGATTTCAGTGCTGCTATTGTAACCTCTTGTTCCGCTCCATTTACTGCTACATTTAATAACACAAGTGTAAACGGAAGTACCTTTATTTGGCATTTTGGAGATGGCACAACCAGCACACAACTAAATCCATCTCACACCTATACAACAACAGGAACTTTTAATGTTTCTTTGGTTGCTGATGGTGGTGCTTCTTGCGGACAAGATTCTACCTACAAAAGTGCTTTTATTAACATAGACCCCAACTTACCTTGCATTACTATACTTCCTGCAAACGGAACAGCAAACACACAAACAGCTTGTGCTGGTAAAATTTTTGATAGTGGTGGAGCAACAGGAAACTATGGAGCTAACGAAACTTCACAAATAACTATTGCTCCAATAGGTGCAACTTCTATTGATTTAACCTTTATTAGCTTCGATATTGAAGCAGGAACAGGCACTTCTTGTAACTATGACTACCTCAAGGTTTTTGATGGACCCAACACCTCAGCAACACTAATTGGAACTTATTGCAACAACAATATCCCAACAACTGTTTCTTCAACAGGTGGTTCAATAACAATAGAATTTAGTTCTGATGGAGGTGTGGAAGATGCTGGTTTTGAAATAGATTGGTTATGCGTGCAAGCCAACCAACCCCCAACAGCTAATTTCACATCAAACATAGATACAACCTGCACAGGCGAAATTCAATTTATGGATGCTTCAACCAATGGACCTACAAGCTGGGCTTGGGATTTTGGCGATGGAACTACTTCTACACTTCCAAACCCTTCCCACCAATATACACTTAGTGGAACATATAATGTGCAATTAACTGCCACCAATGGCATAGGAAACAATATGATAATTAAAAATAGTTTTATTACCGTTAATCTTCCTGCTGCACCCTCTGTTATTGGCGATGCTGTTTGCCCAAACAATACGGCTAACTTATCTGCTGCTGGTGTAGGAACGCTTAATTGGTATTCTGCCCAAACAGGTGGAACACTTGTAAATACAGGTAGCACTTTTACCACGCCCACACTAACAACCACTACCACCTATTATGTTGAAGACGTTATTGCTGCACCACTTCAAAACGTAGGAAAACTAGATAATACAGGAGGAGGAGCAAATTTTAACAGCCAGCAACACCTTGTTTTTAACGCCATAGCTCCTATGGAAATTGTAGATATTCAAGTTTATTCAGGGGCGAGTTCGGTTAGAACCATTGAGTTAAGAAGCAGCACAAACGCAGTGTTAGACTCAAGAACAGTTACCATAGCAACAGGACAACAAACCGTTACCCTTAATTTTATAGTGCCACCAGGAAACAACTACCAATTAGGAATGGCAGCAGGCTCTAACATTGATTTATATCGAAACAACGCAGGAACAAATTATCCTTATACTATAAACGGGCTAGTATCTATTACATCGAGCAGTGCGGGAACAGGATTTTACTACTTCTTTTATAACTGGAACGTGAAAGCAGCCGATTGCATTAGTGCCAGAGAGCCAGTTACGGCAACGGTAAACACCTGCACAAGCATAGACGAACTTTCAGGAGCAAGCAACATTTCATCTTTTTATGATGCTGCCACCAATCAACTAAAATTAACAACAACCAACTTACCTTTTGGAACATATACTGCCACAATAGTTAATGCCCTTGGTCAAGTTGTTACCACACAGCAATTAGTTATAAATACGAAGGAACAACAACACGTAGTAGTTGTAAACAATGCCGCCAAAGGAATTTATGTAGTTAATTTAGTGGGAAACCAACAAGGCTATACCAATAAATTTGTGAAACAATGATGCCAACGGCAACATATAATTTTAGGGAAGGTTATAGGTACGGCTTTAACGGTCAGGAAAAAGATGACAACATCAAAGGGGGTGGGAATAGCTATGATTTTGGGGCGAGGATGTTAGATGTGAGGTTGGGTAGGTGGTTTGTTATTGACCCTAAATGGAAATTATTTTCAAACATTTCTCCTTATACCTTTGCTCTAAATAATTCAATATATTTCATTGATAGCGATGGAAAGGTTATTGAAGTTGCAAATGAGAAGTCAAAAGAAGCTTTTAATTCATCCATCCAAAATATATTTACTGGAAATGATATAGTAATCAATTTATTAACTATTGCATCTAGCTCAAACTCATTATCTGGTATTACTTCCGAAGATGCCGTAAAAGCCTTAAATACCTTAACAGATCCTGATCAACGAGCAGCTTTTAATGGATTAGTCATGACAGCGAACTCTGAAAAAACTTATAACCTTACTTTTTTAGAAGAAGGAAGCAAAGCTGCAATTGGAAATATTGAAGTTTCTGAATTAAAAATCGCACTCGAAGCAGATGGTATTGCTATTAATGATAATAGTGAATCAAATAAAGTCGAAATCTTTGTTGCAGAATCTAGTGTAGGGGTTCTAAAATCTCCTCTGACGTTAAGAAATAAAAATTCTTTAGTAATAGGCTCTATTTTAAGTCAATTTATTAAAGGTGATGAAAAGTTTAATGAAAGTAGTATTGTTGAACCTAATTCTGAATCTGCTGCGTTAATTCAAATACAAGTTGAGAATACGCTTCAAAGAGCTCAAGGACTCACACAATTAAGAGGTGATGATTTTAAAAAGTCTAATTCCGAAAAATTCTCAAAGGTAGAACTTGCAAAAGTTAAAATTATTCCTATTCAATTAAAAATGGTAGAAATGTCAACAACTAAAGAACAAACAATTATAGATATAACCAAATTCAATAATAATTCAGATGCTAAGTCAGACACTAAATCTGCTAAAGAACCTAAGTAAATAACTAAATTGAAAACTCTATTCACGCTATTATTAATTATTTGTGTAAATTATAAATGTTTTAGTCAAAATTTTATTTTTGATTATGATGAAAGTTTAATCTTTACAGAAATAATTAAAAAAGTTAATTTAATTTATGCTACAGACACAATTAATGATTTAAAAAAAATTAATTACATTTATGACGAAGTAGGAAAATTTCAAATTACATCAAGCTGTTTAAAAAATAAAAAGTGTAAAATAAAGGTCTCAGATTATCAAACTAAGATAAAATTATTTAAATCAGATTTTAATTATAAAAATGGGCACTTTGTAATCAAAAAAAGTAATTTACACATTAAAGGAACTTACTCCTTTTTGCTTAATAAAATTAAGTATTGCAAATTAACTACTTCAGAAATTTCAATTGAAATAGCTTTTGATGTTGAAGTTAACAAATATAAATTGATTTCGATTAAACATTCTAAAGATAGTGATAGCAAAACAGTTGCCAAAAATTATTATAATTCTCATGACATACTAAAAAGTATTATTGAGAATAATGTTAGTAGATTTATAGTTAGATGGAATTAGACTGACCACTCCCCCCTCCGCACCTTGCCAAATAAAAACTAAAAGCAGCTTGGTATTTTAGAAAAGCAGCAACAACGGCAGTTGTTGTTAGGTTTTCTTAATGGCACATCGGGGTAAAACAATATAATCTTAGGCAGGTTCAACAAATGACAGGGCATCGTTACGTAAGTTCAACAGAAGCTTATTTAGTGAATCAAA
>PHDR01000140.1 GCA_002841035.1 Bacteroidetes bacterium HGW-Bacteroidetes-12
TTGCAAGAGGAATACAACAGGTTGAATTAGGAAAACCACAAATGATTTTTCTTACAGGTGAGTATGGGATTGGGAAAAGTTCTTTGGCTGGTGTAATGAAGTATTTGGCAAAAGAAAAATTATTGGGTATTCATGTTCTTCTTGGTGGAGCCAAAACATTGGATGATGTGGCCACAAAAACTGTGGAAGCTGTAATCAAAGATCCAATTTATGAAACTACAATTGCAGAAAAAACCAGAAATTTTTTGTCAAAATACATAGGCAATCAAGGACTTTTTGGGGTTAATATAAATCTTGAAAACCTGAAGGCTGATGGTCCAGTCATTTCTCACGGATATTTACCTTTTTTGCGAGAATTGCTAAATCGAGTCAAAGATACAGGTATCAAGGGCGTAATGTTAATACTTGATGAGCTTAATGGAATTACTGGAAATTCTGATTTTGCTTATTTTATAAAAACATTGGTTGATGAAGCTTACCATCAATATTTTGATAAAGAAAATAAAATTATTCAACTTAATTATCCTGTTTTGCATTATCCTGTTAAAGTTACCAGCATTGGTTTTGAAAAACAGCCCGAATATGAAGGTAAGTTGGTTGGAATTAAAGGGCAATACTTAATCTTTGAAAACGGAATTGTATTAAATATTAGAAAATATACAGGCTATGTTGTAACTTTATCTTTTTAAAACTTTAATTATGAAAAAAATAATACTAATTACACTTCTTTTTTTTGGATTTAGCAACCTTTGTAAATCTCAATCGTTTGGTTTTGATTGGATTATAACTGAAAAACAACCTATGCCTATGCCTGTATCAAACAATGCTGTTACTGGAGTAGAAATTAATGGCAACAACTATGTTTACTCTTTTGGAGGAATAGATTCTACTAAAATTTGGTCGGGCATTACTAAAAAAGCTTTTCGATATGATGTAACTAATGATTTATGGAACCCCCTACCCGATTTGCCCGATACCTTAGGGAAAATTGCCTCAGGAGCATCAACCATTGATAGCATTATTTATATAATTGGAGGATATTATGTTTTTGCGAACAACAACGAAATTTCATCAAACAGAGTGCATCGTTTCAACACATTAACAAATACATATCTATCTGACGGAACTCCAATTCCTGTTGCCATTGACGACCATGTGCAAGCAGTTTATAAAGATAGCCTAATTTTTATAGTAACAGGTTGGAGCAATACTACCAATGTGCCTAATGTTCAAATTTATGACCCAGCAAACGATAATTGGCTAACAGGAACAGCAACACCAAACAATAATACCTACAAAGCCTTTGGAGCAACAGGCACTATTTTAGGCGATACACTTTATTATCATGGTGGAGCAAGCACAGGTTTCAATTTTCCGATACAAAACACCTTACGCAAAGGCTACATAAACCCTTTAAATCCTACACAAATAACTTGGTTTACTTCTACAACACCATTTTCTACCTATAGAGCCGTTGCATTTCCTTTTGGAAGTAATGAAGTTTGTTTTTTGGGAGGTTCTTCTAAAACTTATAATTTTAATGGAATTGCTTATAATGGAAGTGGTGGCGTTTCACCAAGAAACAAGCTTTCATCTTATGATATATTTTCTAAACAGGTTACCGATTCAATACCCTTTGTTGATGATTTAGGTATGCCTTTTCAGGGTAGTATTCCAATGGATTTAAGAGGAGTCTATTTTAATCTCAATTTTGGTCTTTTTGTGTGTGGAGGTATGTTAGAAAATCAAATCGTTTCTAATAAAACTTTTCATATTACTTATGCTGTTCTTGATGCTATTGAAGAAAACAACACCATTTCATTTAAAACATTTCCAAACCCAACCCACCAAGCCGTTAAATTAGTTTTTGAAGATGCACAAAAAAAAGAACTCCAATTAACCGATTTGAATGGAAAAATAGTTTTTAAAACAACAACAACAGCTAATGAAGTAAATTTAGATGTGTCTAACTATCCTAAAGGCATTTATTTGCTCAGCGTAATTTCAGATAAAAAATCGGGAACGCAAAAAATTGTGGTACAATAAAAAAAGAGAATTACAAACAAATAAGTACAATTAGTGTTTAGGGTTTTAGTTTATGAGGTTAAGAGTTTATGAGGTTAAGAGTTTATAAGTTTATGAGGTTATAAGTTTATGAGGTTATGAGGTTAGTAGTTGTCAACGCTATTGCCCTTGCTTCAACAGACAGATTGGGGTTCTGCTAAAACAATAATACCGATTAGTATAAGATTCTTCACGTTGTTTTACTTCAATTCTTTTTTTTAAAAGAATTGGTAAAACTTCGTTCAGAATGACAACCCCTTAAAATTTTAGAGCAGCTTGTCATTCTGAACGAAAATTTTCGTTCCGAGTTTTCGGAACTGAAAATTGAAGTTGAAGAATCTTTTTTGTTGGGTTGCTGTATTAAAACAATGGTTTTTTATTAGTGGGTAAGTTTAGTTTAGAAGTTACAGTTATTTTAATTGTTTTTAGTAACTTTGATGATACATTCTATAAAAGAATGACACGCTACTAAAAAATAAATTCAACAATTAGTTTCTTAAAATTATGAAACAAGTTATCTTAAATATTCCCGAGAATAAGTTTCAGTTCTTCATGGAACTGGTTAAAAACCTTGGTTTTGTTAAAGCTGCTGAAGCTTCTATTCCTGAAGAACATAAAAAAATTGTTAGACAGCGTATTGCTGATTCTAATAAAAATCCTGAAAGACTACTCGATTGGGATGATGTGAAAAACGATTTTAAACTGGATTAATGGTTTTTAAAGCTAAAATTGAGCCTGATGCTCGTTTAGATATTCAAGAAGCAATTACGTGGTACAATAAACAGCAAAAAGGGCTTGGTAAAAAGTTTCATAATGCTGTGCTTACCCATATTGACAGCTTAATTAAAAACCCAAATTTTGAAATCCGTTACGATACTGTTCATTGCCTACCGCTTAAAAAGTTCCCGTTTATGATTCATTTTACTATTGATGAACCTAAAAAAATTGTATCGGTTAGAGCCGTTTTTCATACTTCTATTAACCCCGATAACTGGGTTAAAAGATAAAACCCCAACTCCACTAATTTACGCTAAAACTACATTGAAACTATAGTTTAGCTTTGCATTATGTAGTTTATGAGGTTAGTAGTTTATAAGTTTAGTAGTTTGGACTAAAATAGTAATACAATTGGTATAAGATTCTTCACGTTGTTTTACTTCAATTCTTTTTTTTTAAAAAAATTGGTAAAACTTCGTTCAGAATGACAACCCCTTAAAATTTTAGTGCAGTTTGTCATTCTGAACGAAAATTTTCGTTTCGAGTTTTCGGAACTGAAAATTGAAGTTGAAGAATCTTTTTTTGTTGGGTTGCTGTAAGCCCGAGTGAAGTTTATGCTGAAGCACTATGCTAAACGCCAACCAGCGAGGAGGATTCTGTTAAAACAATAATACCTATTGGATATTCAATATAGTCCAATCTGCATTTCATTTGATTAGACTATTTTCATATTCCATCGGCATTAACCATTGAGTATATAATTGGTATTATTTCAAATACCTAAAATCTTGGTTATTTTTTATTTGCTGTAAGGCTTCATAAATCAGCTTAATTACATTTTCAACATCATCTCTATGCACCATTTCAACAGTAGTGTGCATATAACGCAATGGTAATGAAATTAAAGCAGAAGCAACACCGCCTGTTGCGTACGCAAAAGCATCGGTATCGGTTCCTGTAGCTCTTGATGCTGCAGCCAATTGAAAAGGAATTTTCTTTTTATTGGCTGTTTCTTTAATCAATTTTAATAAATTATTTTGAACTGCTGGTCCAACGGTTAAAACAGGTCCTTTTCCTGCATGGTTGTCGCCATTTTCAATTTTATTTATCATGGGTGTTTGGGTATCGTGGCAAACATCAGTAACAATGGCAACATTTGGTTTTATGTTTTGCACCATCATTTCGGCACCACGCAAGCCTACCTCTTCTTGCACCGAATTAGTGATATAAAGTCCAAAAGGTAATTTTATGTTGTTTTCTTTTAAAAGTCGGGCAACTTCGGCTATCATAAACCCACCTATTCGATTATCTAAAGCACGTCCTACAAAATATTTTTTGTTGAGTACCATAAATTCGTCTTCATAAGTAATAACATCACCAACAGAAATTCCTAACTTTTCTACCTCTTCTTTGGTTGTGCAACCACAATCTAAAAAAATATTATTGAGTTGAGGAGCTTCCTCTTTTCCGTCTTTTCGGGTATGAATTGCGGGCCAACCAAAAACCGCTCTAACTATGCCTTTTTCCGTATGAATATTTACTCGTTTTGAAGGAGCAATTTGATGGTCTGAACCGCCATTTCTTCGCAAATAAATGAATCCTTTTTCGTTAATATAATGCACAAACCACGAAATTTCATCAGCATGGGCTTCAATAACAACTTTGTAGGGGGCTTTTGGGTTAATAATGGCAGCAACCGAACCATAGGTATCTACAAAATACTCATCAACATAAGGTTTAATGTAGGCTAACCACATTTTTTGTCCTTCGGCTTCAAAGCCTGTTGGTGCAGGGTTATTAATGTAGTTTTCTAAAAATTTTAATGATTTTGCATTTAATATAGATTTTGCTGCCATAACTTTGTTATTTTATATTAAGAATTGATGTTTAGACTTCAAAACTACTCCTTTTTACATAAAAACACTACTTTTGAAACGTATGAATTCCGACATTAAATATATGTTTCGATGCCTCGAATTGGCAAAAAATGGTTTAGGTGTTGTTGCTCCAAATCCAATGGTTGGAAGTGTTGTTGTTTATAGGAATAAGATAATTGGAGAGGGGTTTCATCAACAATACGGAAAAGCTCATGCGGAGGTAAATGCAATAAACTCCGTAAAAAATAAAACACTTTTGCCCAAAAGTACCTTGTATGTTAATTTAGAGCCTTGTGCTCATTTCGGAAAAACACCTCCTTGTGCCGATTTAATTATTGAACATCACATAAAAAAAGTGGTTATAGGTTGTGTGGATAGTTTTTCTGAGGTGAGTGGAAAAGGAATTGAACGGCTAAAAAATGCAGGAATTGAAGTTGTTGTTGGTGTGTTGGAAAAAGAAAGTTTGGAACTAAACAAGCGGTTTTTTACGTTTCACAACAAAAAGAGACCTTATATTATTTTAAAATGGGCGGAAACTAAAGATGGTTTTATTGATGTTGACCGTGAATGCGAGGAGCATAGTAATCAGTTCAAAAAACAAACAGATTGCTTCGTTCCGTTGCGCTCCACTCGCAATGACGTTAATAATTGGATTACTTCTCCTCTTTCTAAAAAATTAGTGCATAAATGGCGAAGTGAAGAAGCGGCTATTATGGTTGGAACAAACACTGCATTAAATGATAATCCTCTATTAAATGTGCGGGAATGGACAGGGAAAAATCCTGTTAGAATTGTGTTGGATTTGAAGTTGCGTTTGCCAAAAGAAATTTATTTGTTTGATAAAACCATTTCTACCTTAGTTTTTACCTATCAAAAAAAAGAGGCGGAAGAAAATTTGGAATACATTCAATTAGATGCTTCTAAAAATTTAGAAAATCAAATACTAGAAGCACTTTATAAAAGAAATATCCAATCGGTTATTATTGAAGGAGGAGCAACATTGCTACAAAGTTTTATTGATGCAAATTTATGGGACGAAGCACGTGTTTTTATTGGAAATAAAACATTTGAAAAAGGCTTGAAAGCACCTAATACCAATCTACTTCCTTCTTCCACAGAAAAAATAAGTGATGATGTTTTATTGATTTACAAAAAGTAGTTAGTTTTTCTTATTACACACCTCAAAATACTGTTGGGCTCTTTCAAAATTCCCAGATTCAATTAATAAAGAATGAATGTGGGCACAAAGTTGTTTGTCTGTATTATCAACTTCAAATGCCTTTTCAAAATAATAAATTGTGCTAGGCATTCCTTCTGGTTTAAGCGAATAGAGATTGGCAAGGCTAACAAAAAGTGCTTTGGAGTTATCTATTTTATCTTCTAAGTTTTTAAGTAACGTAATACTTTCTTCAACTTTATTAGATTGTTGGGCCAATTGAGTAAAAGTTTCAAAAACACTAAAATTACTTGGATTAAGAGCTATTACTTTCGAATAATGATACAACGATTTTTCGGGTTGCTGCAATTTATTGTAAGCAAAAGCCAAATTTGTGTGTGCTTCTAAATAATTAGAATCCATAGCAACAGCTTTTTCACAATATGCAATAGCGTTTGGATAATCTTGTAGAAAATTAACATACACAGAACCTAAATTATTGATAGATGTTAAATACGTTGAGTCTATTCGTATCGCTTCTTTGTAATGATGTATGAGCTTTTGAATATCATTTTTAATTCCTGAATTGTAAGGATTTGACCTAAGTTCTTGAGCAACCAACGGATACAACGTATTTGAAATTAAAGCATGAGCTTTTGCCGATTCTGTTAAATGCTCAATATCATTTTCATAGAGCGTTAGTTTATCATGCCAATCAGGGTTTCGGGCAATGGTTCGAGCAGAATAAGCGATAAAAACCACAGAAAATACAAGCATGAATGCGGGCGTTAGTTTTGTTCCCACAGTTTCTTTTGCAATATCAATTTTAAATAGTTTTAGCAGTAAATAACCAACAACAATGCAAAATCCTAAGGAAAATGTGTAAGTAAATCTGTCTGCCACTATTCCAACAATTGGAAAAACAACATTATTCACACCAAGCATTACTCCAAACCAAAGTACTATTCCTAATCCGATAACTTCTCTTTTTAAAAACTGAATAAACCCATAAATACCAAGGGGAATAAAAAAGATTATGGCTGCCCAAACTTGCCAATTGGAAAAATTTGCCATTGGTATTTGGTTGTAACCATAATAAAAAGATAACTTCACTGGAAAAATCAACATTTCTAAATAGAACCAAGAACAATATAACCCTAGCATAATTCTATCGAATAGATTCCCTTGATAAACCAATGGATTTTCAAAAAACAAAATCTTACGATTGGCTTCGCCAGTAAGCAGTCCCTTTTTCAGTAGAACAAAAATTATAAAAACGCCAAGTATAGAAAAAAAAACAATTCCTATTTTTTTATAGTTGGTTGATATAAAATATAAAACTACAGGTGCTATTCCTATAATAGCTATTGCGTTTCTTTTTGATAAAAAAGCAAATAAAATAGCGACTGTTGCAAATAAAATATATTTCAGCTTTGCTGTTTCTAAATAATTAACAAAATAGTTTAATGCTAAAATAATTCCCAATTGCATAAATAATTCATCTCTACTTTTAATATTTACAACAGGTTCTGTATGGAGCGGATGCACAATGAAGAGCAAGGTAATTATCAATGGTAAGAG
>PHDR01000141.1 GCA_002841035.1 Bacteroidetes bacterium HGW-Bacteroidetes-12
CCATAGCCTTGAGCAAAGAAAAAGTCATTAATATTATCCCCGTCTGGAGTAAAGGTGTTAGGAATCCATATAGCAAAAACAGGGTCAATTTTTATTAATTTTTCTGTAGTGTCTTCACATCCATAAATGTTTTCCATATAAAGAATTACAGTATATAAACCTGAATCAGCATAAAGGTGAACAGGGTTTTGTTCTGTTGAAGATGCTCCATCACCCAAATCCCATAACCATTGACTAGCAATAATAGAATTATCTGTGAAAGATATTTCACTATCATAAATATTTGTTGGTGCTGGCCCATAACTAAAGCTTGCTGTAGGTATCGGATAAGATTTTATCATGTTCGCAATGGAATCTTTTCCAACACAGCCCATGTCTGAAATAACAGTTAAACTAATTCCATAAGAAGCCACAGAAGTATGTGAAGAATTAGTAAATGAAATTGCATTTGGATGTTGTTGAGAAGAAGTTCCTGCATCTCCAAAATTCCAATTCCAAGTTACATTATTTCCAGGTGCATTTATTACAGAAAGGTCTGTAAAATCTACAATAACAGGCGAACAGCTATCTAAAACACTAGCAATAAAACTAACTTGTGGTAGTGGATGAACGGTTACTGTTTTAGTTAATGAATCTACACAACCATAATTTGTTGTTACAATAAGTTGAGCTTGATATGTTCCATCATTTGTATAAGCATGAATAGGATTCTGAGAGTTATTTAAAGGCGTTCCATCATCAAAATTCCATGTCCAAAGCACATTAGACCCTAAGGTTACAGTTGATAAGTCACTAAATTGTGTGTTGAAATTAAGACAAACATCAACAGGTGTGAAATCAACAACAGGAAGCGGCCAAACATTTACTGTTTGTGTAACTGTATCTTTACAATTCTGATCTGTGGTAACAATTAGGGTTACATTATACTGCCCATCACTAGCATACATTTCAGAAGGGCTTTGGATGGTTGACGTATTCGTATTTCCAAAAGTCCAATTCCAAGCAGCAATGCTTCCTGTTGAAACATTAGAATTATCAACAAAATCAATTGCAGTTCCAAAACATTCATCAGTAAAGGTATAAATAGCATTTGGCATTGGATGAATAGTAATTGGATTACTTACCGTATCAGCACAACCTGCTTGAGTAGTAACAATTAATTCAACGATGTAAGATCCTGCATTATAATTATTCGTAGGGTTTTGGTTTACATTATCTGTTGTATGTATTGGTGTAATAAAATCAAAATCCCAATCCCATTGATTAATGACACCTCCATTACCTACCGATTGGTCAGTAAATCCAGCAGTCAAATTCTCACAAATATCTGCAGTAGTAAATGCGGCTGTTGGATTTGGAAATACAGTAACAGGAAGCGTAATGGTTCCAATACAGCCACTATCAGAGGTAACAGTAAGCGAGGCATTATAAGTGCCTGCTGCAGTATAGGTATAAATAGGATTTTGCAACACACTCGTGCCAATCATATCTCCAAAATCCCATACCCAGTTATTAAATGTGCCTGGTGTGTTTATTTGAGTAGAATCTGTGAATTGTGTGGGGGTATTTAAACAAACATCTAAAGGTCCAAAAGTCACAACAGGTACAGGGTTGACCACAACAGCTTTAGTAATAGAATCCACACAACCTAAAGCAGTTGCAATATGTAATTCAACTGTGTATGACCCTGAAACAGGATATCCATTTGTGGGGTTTTGGTTGATATTATCAACGATACCATCATTGGTAAAATCCCAATTCCAATTGGTAATGGTTCCTCCGTTAGGTAAAGACAAATCGGTGAAACTAGTTACTGTACCAAAGCATACATAATCAAAATTAAAATCGGCTGTGGGTTGAGGAGATACACTAATATTTATAGTAGTATTATGAACACAACCTGTTAAATCAGTAATAGCAAGATTTACAGGATATGTTCCAGGTCCAGGAAAGATATAGGAAGGGTTTTGAGTAAAAGCATCGGGGTTGTTATCATTATCAAAATCCCATGCCCAGTTAATGATATTTCCTCCACTGCCAGCAGTACTTAAATCTGTAAAGTTTGTATTAAAACCTGCACAAGCAGTATTAGCAGAAAATAATGCTATTGGATTACTGTACACTTCTACTGGGATTGTAATGTTATGTGTGCATCCATTGTTCGAAGTTACTGTTAGTGTTACATTATAAACTCCTGAAGCAGCATAATTATGCGTTGGATTTTGTGTGTTATCAATGGGCGAACCATCACCAAAATTCCAAGCCCAATTAGTTATGTTGCCCGTTAAAATAGTTGAAAGGTCATTGAATGTAACGGCAGTACCCAAACATTCATTATTGGCATTAAAATTTGCTACAGGATTTGGATAAACCTCTACAGTATGTGTAATGGAATCCACACAACCTCCATTGGCAACAACCATTAATTCAACTGTATAAATACCAGGTCCTGGATAAGTATAAGAAGGGTTTTGATTGTTATTATCCACAATTCCATCGTTATTAAAATCCCAGTTCCAATTAGTTATTGTTCCTAAAGGCATGGATGCATCGGTGAAGTTGACGACATTCCCATCGCAGACATTTGCAGTTGTAAATTCTGCTGTGGGACCACCAAAATTAACAGTAAAGGTCGTATTTGTTGAACACCCATTTTGATCAGTAACTGTAAGAATTACATTGTAAGTAAGCGGATTTAATGGATAGGTATGCGTGGGGTTTTGTTGATTACTATGTGGCGAACCATCACCAAAATCCCAATCCCACGCAACAATATTACTACCAGGTACAGGAGTGGATAAATCTGTAAACTGAACGGGTTGTCCTGGGCAAAGCATATTTGCTCCAATGTTTGGAGCAGTAAAGTTAGGTACTGGAGCAGGATTAACAGTAATAGTAAAAGAAGATGTTCCACAAGTATTACTCATTGTAATTGTAGCTACTTGAGGGGTTGGACTGTTGGTTGGTGTAAAAGCAGGAATATTTCCTGTACCACTTGCAGGCAACCCAATACCAGGATTGCTATTTGTCCATGTGTTACCTTGAGGAAAATTAAAAGGACCTACCGTATTTCCTGTTCCTCCACATTCTACAATATTTGGAAAGGTTGGTGGTGGTGGAATAATTATTAATCCTGTTGAGGCAGGGTACATTCCGCAGCCATCAGCAGTAAACACAGTATTGCCAGAAAGAATATTAATTGTGATGGGAACTCCAGTTGGCATACCTAAAAAATCATAATTTACCCAATCGTTATAAGTATTTGCTTGTCCAGGACAAGAACCAAAAATGGTTATTGGTGTAGTACACCCAGGGAGATTACCTGATGGTATGTTTTGAAGATTTGAAATTGGTGATCCTGTTTGGGTTGTTGTAACTCCATTAATCGTTACTTCTAATGTCATTGTTGTAGATCCAACAGCTTCTGTTCCATGCCAATGTTCCACCCAAATTCGTAAATCACCATTGCAATTAAAACAATAGCCTACTTGCACGGAGTGGGCTTTTACTAAGTTGCTAGCTAGAAAAAATGCAAGAAAAAAAGGTATTAAATAGAGTTTTTTCATAGTAATCATAATAAATTCTTGTTTATATTTTTAATAACGAAAAATAAATAAATTGGTTGCCTATGGTTTACTTAATCTATTAAAATAAGGTATTGAGCGATTAATTTCCGAAATTCAAAAAAACCAAATTACATAAAAGAATACGAAACGACCAAAAAGAAGTTGGTCTAATTGAATTTGTTTTTATTAACAATTAAAAAGCAAACTGTTAATAACAAAATAAATTCTTCAAATAATCATAGCAGCCCCAGCTGTTTCGTTGGTTGCCTCATCAATAAAAATTAAACTACCTGTTATTCGATTTCGAGAATACTTATCAAATAAAAGTGGTTTAGTGGTACGAATGGTTATTCTTGCTATATCATTCATTTTTATTTCTTTATCGTCTTCAACTCGATGAAGTGTATTGATGTTTATTTTGTATTTTATGTCTTTAATGATACAGCGAACATCGTTAGAAGTGTGTTTTATGGCATACTTACCTCCTAAAAATATTTTTTTATCACTTAACCAACACAACATTACATCTAAATCTTGACTAACGATGGGTTGATTATGGGGTCTAACAATCATGTCTCCTCGGCTAATATCAATATCATCATTTAGTGTAAGCGTAACAGACATTGGGGCAAAAGCTTCTGCAAGACTACCATTAAAAGTATCTATAGATTTAATGGTTGAGGTAAATCCTGATGGTAAAATAGTAACATGGTCTCCTTGTTTAAAAATCCCACCAGCAACTCTACCAGCATAACCTCTATAGTCATGAAATTCATCAGATTGAGGTCGAATAACATGTTGCACAGGAAAACGACAATCAACATGATTGTAATCGCTTCCTATGTGTATGTTTTCTAATAAATACATGAGTGTTGAACCTCCATACCAGTTCATTTTTTCTGATTTATTTACTACATTATCACCATTTAAGGCACTTATTGGAACAAAATGGATATCTCGCACTTCCAGTTTGGATGAAAATGCTTCTAACTCTTTTTTTATACTTAAAAAAACTTCTTCGGAATAATCAACTAAGTCCATTTTATTGATACAAAAAACTACGTGAGGGATGCCTAATAATGAAGAAATAAAAGTGTGTCGGCAAGTTTGTTCTATTACTCCTTGGCGTGCATCGACTAATATTATTGATAAGTTTGAAGTGGATGAACCCGTAACCATGTTTCGGGTATATTGAATATGACCTGGAGTGTCAGCAATAATAAATTTTCTTTTTGGTGTAGCAAAATAACGATAAGCAACATCAATTGTTATGCCTTGTTCTCGTTCTGCACGTAATCCATCCGTTAATAAAGCGAGATTTACGGTTGCATCTCCTTTTCGTTTACTTGATTCTTCTATTGCTTCGTATTGATCTGCAAAAATTGATTTGGAATCATACAATAATCTTCCTATAAGTGTACTTTTTCCGTCATCAACACTTCCTGCGGTTGAAAAACGCAAAAGCTCCATGTCTAAGTAGGACGATGTTTGTTTTGTTGTTAAATTATCCATTATTCAGTTTTGTAGTCGTTATTAAAAATAGCCTTCTTTTTTTCTGTCTTCCATAGCTGCTTCAGAGCGTTTGTCGTCAGAACGAGTTCCTCTTTCTGTTGTTCTTGCTGCAGCAACTTCCTCAATAATTTTTTCTATTGTATCAGCATCTGATTCAACTGCTCCGGTGCATGTGGCATCGCCAATTGTTCTAAAACGAACTTGCATTATTTGGGAAGGTTCTGTTTCTCGTTGTTGAATAAAATCTGAAGTACTCATAATAACACCTTCTCTAATAAATACATTTCGTTGGTGAGCTAAATAAATAGATGGAATTTCAATTTTTTCTTTGAGAATATATTGCCAAACATCCATTTCAGTCCAATTGCTAATAGGAAAAACTCTAAAGTGTTCGCCTATATTTTTTCTTCCATTAAAGATATTCCACAATTCAGGTCGTTGATTTTTTGGATCCCATTGTCCAAATTCATCTCTATGAGAAAAGAAACGCTCTTTGGCTCGGGCTTTTTCTTCATCCCTTCTTGCTCCGCCTATTGCACAATCAAATTTATGTTTTTCAATAGTATCTAATAAAGTAACTGTTTGCAATACATTTCTACTTGCATTAAAACCTTTTTCTTCCACTGATTTTCCTTCGTCAATAGATTGTTGAACAGATCCTATAATTAGATTTGCCCCTATTTTTTTAATAAAATCATCTCTAAACACAATTGTTTCTGGAAAATTATGTCCTGTATCTATATGGACTAAAGGAAAAGGAATTTTTGCGGGCCAAAATGCTTTTCTTGCCATGTGAGCAACAATGATAGAGTCTTTCCCTCCAGAAAACAATAACGCTGGTTTTTCGAACTGAGCGGCAACTTCACGAAGCACATAAATAGCTTCTGCTTCTAGTTCTTCAAGATGAGTTAAGTTATATGATTTCATTAAAATAAATTAAAAAAGAACAAATTTAATTATATATAGAATAGAAGTGAAAAAAAAAGAGCGTAAAATATAAACGCTCTTTTAATAATAAATTTATTTAAAAGGTTAGAATTTAGCTCTTGATTTTCTTCGTTTAGGACCTTTTTTCCCAAGCACCCAACCATGTCTAGCTTTATAATATTTGCTTTTACTTCTAATAGCCCAGCTAAAATTAACGGTTGCTGTTAAATAACTGTCGTTATGCGAGGGGTCTCCTCTTTTTTTACCTGGTTGATATGTTGTTACTTGAGGCGATCCATTGTTTAAATCAGGATTTTCAGCATGGATTTGATTAATAATTCCTTGATTTGTTTTATTGGCTAAACTTGCTGTTTGGGGGTCAGAATGTGCTACAAAAACAGTGCTAACATCATCGATATAATCCGTAAAAGTAGTTCTCCAACCAATTTCCATTCCTAATCGATATTTGCGATCTATGGTATAATAAAAACCAATTCCTGTTGGAATAGCAAATTGAAATTTACTGTAAGAAACGCCTTCGGTTTGAAGTGGTTGCAGTGCGACCCATTCTCCACTAGCTGTTTGTCCTTTTGGGTTGTTGTAAAATAATCCTGCTCCTGCAAATAAATAAAGATTAAAATCAGAAGTGTACCTTCCAGTTCCTCCAACATCGTTTACTTTATATATATAAAGCTCTCCAATTGCAGCGAGTTCAAAAATATCATTTTTAAAATTCAAATTTCTTCCTCTTCGAGCGGGGTTGGTTGTGTTAGCGTCATCTCCAGAAAGTCTTATGTAGTTTAGAGTTCCTTTAATACCAAATTTTGGAGAAATTCGGTATCGATAAAAACCACCAAGATTCCATCGGGTAGCATTAAATTTCATATCCATCACAAAGTCTTTTCGAGTTCCATCTCCACCACCAATATCACCTAAATAATTTGATGCTCCCACCGAGAATCCATAATCAGTAAGGTATTGACTATACCCTCCCAAAGAAGATGCTATAAAAAATGAAATGAAAAACAATTTACGCATAAGAGCAAAGCTACAAAAAAGAACAAAAGTAATACAATAAAACTTTAAATAAAAAAATATTTAAACTCCTATCAATTCGTTTTGTAATTTCGCAAATGTACAAATTAGCTATTACCAATGAATAAAATAACACAA
>PHDR01000142.1 GCA_002841035.1 Bacteroidetes bacterium HGW-Bacteroidetes-12
TAGATATACATTTTTTTGTATCCCTTTTGTTTTTATTTTTTTCATTATCGAGTTATACCGAAAAAAAAACCATGCGTTTTTAAACATTGCCTACACGCTTTTAGCGATAATTTACGTAGCACTTCCATTTGCGATGTTGTATCACATAGGGTTTTACAATGGGAATAAATTTACAGACATATTTAACTATCAGATTATTATAGGTTTTTTTCTGCTACTTTGGGCTAATGACACTGGAGCATATTTAGCTGGTAGGTTTTTTGGAAAGCATAAACTCTTTGAACGAATTTCTCCAAAAAAAACATGGGAAGGAAGTATTGGAGGAGGTTTATTTGCTCTTCTTTGGGCTTATTTAATTAGTTTGGTTTTTGATAGTTTAGCTCTAAACCAATGGTTAATACTTGCCATTATTACCGTAATTTTTGGTGGATTAGGTGATTTAGTAGAATCAATGCATAAACGCAACCTAAGTATCAAAGATTCTGGAAAATTGCTTCCTGGTCATGGTGGAATTTTAGATCGGTTTGATGGTTTGTTTTTGGCTGTTCCTTTTATTTATACTTATTTACAGCTTAATATTTAATTCTTGAAGTTGTTTCCAGGTAAAATAGTTATCCATTTTTCACGCTTTTTTGTATAAACCTTTTTAGGTTGAACCATTCTTTTGTTCGTCTGTTTGACATAGAACATAGACTATTCATTATCTCTCGTGTAAATTTATCCATTTAAACTATTTGTAATAGCTGACTTGATATTAAAATTATCAGGAAAGGAGTAAACTGCATTAGTTAATTTCCTCTCACCAAATTTAGATTTTTCCTTATTATCGTTGCCAATTACTTGTCTATGAGAATTTGCATGAGTAATGTTACCTTCAGAAATCGTCAGAAAAATTGTTAAAAGAGTTTCAAGAGGAAGAAAAAATAATGCTTGTTTTTTTGTCTTGTCTGAATTGAATAAAAAACCATTAAGTTTGTCAGAACTGTTACTTGAAAAGAATAATGAAAAGTTGTGAATTATTTGGTTAACAATAAATCTCCAATCTTTCTCTGTCTTGATTACTTTGTCAAAGTTGTAATGAGTATCAATTTTGTGCCAATTTATATGCTCAACTATTGTTCCTTTACTTTCAGAAAATTCCAATTGTTCTTTCTTGGTCAAAAAGTCTGGAGGTATTTTCTGTGCATCATCTAGTTTTCTTATAATGTAAACACCTATCATTAAGGCTTTTTCAACTTTCACATGAGATTGTTTAGTAATTCGTTTTGAATGTCTGAACTTAGCAATTGTTAAGAAGCTATTGTATAATTCCTTTTTCCAATAATAACTTTCGAGTATCATCTTCTCTTGTTGCTGTGTGGTCTTTTAGGGATAGTGCTATTATTTGACAATATGAAACCCCTTTCTGTCCGAGTTTGAAACCAAAAGCTTTTGTGTGTTGGCAACTACGGACTAATCTCTTAAATTTCTTTTTCAAGTGTACTATTTTTTTTTGTAGTTTTAAATCCGTAGTTGCCATCGTTCTTTTTCACCGCTTTAAACGGATAGTGGTGGGACAACATGCTGAAATAAAACGAAAAGAACATTGGGAAATAAAAAAATCGAATTTATAGAACCCACCTTAAGTTCGCATACTTTATCGTACCAAAGTTACTGTTCCAAGCATTTCTCCATAGGTTTTCAGCACATCTTTATAGGTTACTTTCCAAACATACACATCATTTTTAACCAATGTGCCTTTATATAAACCATTCCATCCATTTTTCATATCGTTTGAATAGAAAATTTGTTCTCCCCATCGGTCAAAAATATACATTTCAAATTCAATAATATCAACACCATAAGCAAAGAAAACATCATTAATACCATCTCCATCTGGAGTGAAAGAATTAGGGACATAAATTGCTCCATCGAAAAAAATTGAAATGGTATCGTAATTATAACAACCATTTTTTCCTAAAACAGTTACTATAAAAGTGGATGATTGGTTTGCATTAACTATTGGATTTGGGCAGTCGGAGCAGCTTAACCCTTGTGTTGGCGACCAACTAAAAACAAGTCCGTTGGAAACGGCATTTAATTGAACAGGGCTACCCCAATTGGTTTTTATGTCTAAACCTAAATCAACCAATGGTTTGGTTAGTGTATCTACAAAAACGGAAAGCGTAGTTGTACAACTGTTGGTGTCTGTAATGTCAACATTAAAAGTAATTGGAGCGAATATGGTTGCCGAAGGATTATTGATATTCGGATTATTCATTCCAACAGAGGGGGACCATAAATAGGATTCACCTCCTGTTGCCCATAAATTTACCCTATCACCAACACAAACAAGCGTGTCATCCACAATGGTTGCAATCACTTCAAGAACAGAAACAAGTAAGGTATCAAAATCATTGCCACAACCGTTTATAGCTTCTAAAACATAGGTTGTTGTTTGGTTAGGAAAAGTCAATGTGTTTGAATCGGTGGGGTTTGTTACAGAAGAAATAGGTGTCCAGTTATATTGTTGACCACCAGAGCCATAAATTTCAATGGTATCACCTTTGCAAATAGTTGTGTCATTCATAGTTATAGCTATAGGAACAATGCTATCAACAGAAACAGTAACAGAGGTATCCCAAACACAGGAATTGGCATCTATTATTTCAACGGTGTAGGTTGTGTTTGCAGATGGGGTTGCAGTAGGGTTCGCAATGCCTGCATTATTAAGTGAAATGGCAGGTTGCCATGCATAAGAAACACCTCCAGAAGCAGTTATTTGAATACTTTGTCCTAAACAAATTAAAGCATTAGGCGATATTGAAATGTTTTTTTGAAAAACGGTTACTAATAATTGAGATGTGTCCGTTCCACAACTATCAAAAACAATAACGGTATAGAGTGTTGTGGTATCTGGAAAAACGAAAGGGTTATCAATACTATCGTTAGTAATGTTATAATTAGGACTCCAAACATAAGAAGTGCCGCCTGATGCATTGAGTTGAACGGAATCACCTCTACAAATAGCATTAACAGGATTAGTTATAGCTGTTGGTGGTCCACCAATAAAAACATCAACATAATCGGAATCTACTAACATACAGGAAATGGAGTCGAGAGCAATTAACAAAACATGGTAAGTGCCTATAGAATCAAAAACATGTTTGGGTTGAAATGCTGTAGAAGTGTTTCCATCAGCAAAATCCCAAAAATAGGAAATACCCCCATTACTCAGGTTTTGAAAATGAACGGTATCACCAATACAGTAGAAAGGCGTAGTAAACACTTCAGCATCGGCAGTTAAGTTGGTTAAATCCATTTTAAAAACACCCAAATTACAATTTGGACCATTGTCTGTGTTAGACCAAGCACCAGGTGTAGTAGGAAAATCGGAAGTTGAACCAAAGCAAGAAGCACAAACCGCTTGATAAACAATTCCTCTTTTATCGAATCTACTTGTTCCTCCATCCACATGGTCGAAACTGGCATTTCCTCCAAAAAAGGTGGCATATAAAATGGTGTCGGCATCTTCAGAAAACATGACTAAATAATAATCGCTTCCATCGGTTGTTGGTTGAATTGCTCCTGCCGTAATGGGCAATCCATTAGTTGTACTATTTGTAGCTGATGCACTTCCATTTACAGCTCCTCCCCAACCAGAAATAAGAATGTAATTACACTCATTCACTAAGAATGCAGAAAGAGCAATATCAATTTGTCCAGAACTTGTCCCGAAAGTAGTAGAAAATACGGTGGTTGATAAATCGGGAGTTAGTTTATGGATAAACTGACCACTATTAGGGTTATTATAAACCGTTGCTGGGAATATAGGGTAACCACCTACAGTTTGCCCAATAACAAAAACATTATCTGCTGTGTCTAATTGCACAAAATAGCATTGATTGTAGAAGCTTGCTGTTCCAATGTAAGAGGAAGCAATAAGGTTGGTAGCTGAGTTATTGATTTTGGCTATCCAACCATCAGTATTTCCCAAGCTTGTTGGGTTTAATGTGCCAGCAGTTGTTGGAAAATTGGTACTTGTTGTTCCTCCTGTAACTAAAATATCACCTGTAGTAGAAAATTGAAGGGAATAGGCGGCATCTAAACCAGATCCGCCAATATAGGTACTAAAAATCAACGTGTTTAAATTAGGAGAGAGTTTAAAAACACACCCGTCACTATTTCCTGCATTACCTGACTGAATAACACCTGCTGTTACAGGAAAATCAGCAGAATTAGTTACCGTGGCAACATACACATTGTCATTTGCATCTACAATAATTTCTCCTCTGTGGTCGTCTGCATAATTATATTTTAAAGGAGCAGCATTATTGAGTCCGTCATTTGAGGATCCTCCAACAAAAGTGGAAGCTAACAAGACTTGTCCGTTAGCACTAAATTTGGCAACATAAATATCATAACCACTATTTTTAACAGTGGAATAAGCTCCAGCAGTTGTTGGAAAGTTGGGAGAATTGGTTGTACCAAAAACAAGCAATTCATCGTTGCTGTTCACAATTAAACTATGAGGATAATCGGCACCAGCCCCTCCTAAGTAGGTTGAATATTCCAAAAGAGAACCATTGGTTGAAAATTTACTTATAGAAATGTCGGTATATCCTCCGCCATAAAGTATTTGAATTGCTCCTAAAGTAAGGGGATAACCAGCACCAAAACTTACACCCCCTCCAAATAAATTTCCTGCATCATTAAATGTGGAAGTATAACCCCAATTATCAACAGTAGCACCAGAGTAGGAAGCAAAAATAAGTGCAGGATCAATAATTAACGGATATGTTTTATTATATCCTTTTGGAAATTTGAAGGAGAGCGTGTTATTTTCTAATGTGAAACTACATTTAACTTCTTTTTTTATGCCATTAATAATTTGGTAAGCATACGGTTTTTGTTCAATAATTTCATTTACAGATGTTTTGATGTGTAGGTTGCCATTTTTCAAAAACAATTCATCAATCCCTTTGTAGTCTAATTGAATTTGATTTGGATTGCCCTCAGGCAAAACAATAAAGTCATATTTTAAAATACCTTCATGGAGATAAAATTTTAAATCAATGTTTTTGTAGAGTTCTTTATAAGCAACTTCTTCATATTTTTTAACATTGGAAGCCCATTTTGATTGGTCATTTCCTACAAAATAATTTTCATAATCGGGACGAATTTTTGAGGTTTTGAAAGTAGGAGTGAGGGCATTTTTAAATTCTACTTTAAAAGCGTGCATATTAATAATAGAATCTTGATGTGTTGGGTTTTTTATGAACTGATGGTGTAATTCATCAATTCTATTCAAATCTTCTTCCTTATAAAAACGGTAGGTTAAGGCATTTTTTTCTAAAAACAAATCTCCTGCAGGTATTCGGGCACGAAACATTACATTTTCTTCCCACTGTCCTTTGTTTTCACGAAATTCTATATAAGGTCGTTGAGCAAAAGCAGACATACTTATTAGTAAAAACAGTATGAGTATGAGTTTTCTCAAAGTTATGCTTTAATTTTATAATTGCGATATACAATATTAAGCAATCATATTTAATTACTTAGACTAATTTTTTTTAAATTGGTTGCTTCAAAAAAAAAGCACTCCAAGATTAACGCCTTTCTTTTGAAGTTTCTTCATTATTATTAACCTGACTCAGGCGGAGGTTGCTGTATATTTTGAGTAGATTTTCCTTTAATTTCACATCAAATAGAGCTCTATTTGATGTGAAATTAAAGGAAGGTGATTGTGGTTGTTCTTTTTTAAGTCGTTTTCACGTATTTTGTTTAAACCTATTTCAAGGAAGAAACAGCAATTCTAGTTATCAATTTTTACTCTTTTTAAGTTCAATAAATTTACAGGATTGATGCCTAAATCGGTAACATTTTTTTGCGTTAAACGAACCAACACGTCATAATACAAAGGAACGATAGGAGCTTCTTCAATTACAATTTTATCCATTTTTTGATACAAATAATAACGTGTAGAGTCATTAATTTCTGATTGTGATAATTTATAAAGTCTATCAAACTCAACATTACTAAAATGTGTATAATTCGGTCCATGCGGAGTGAAATTTTTACTATAGAATAATGCCAAATAGTTTTCAGCATCAGGATAATCGGCTATCCATGATTTTCTAAAAAAATTAAGTTTGGAGCGGGCAACCAATTCTCTGTGAGCACTAGCATCAACAATATCAACTTTGGTTTTTATTCCAATCTCGCCTAATTGATGCTGAATGTATTCACATAAATCTACATAATTTGCAGTGGTATGTAAGGTAATTTCGGGGAGTCCTTTTCCATCAGGATAACCAGCTAAATATAATAATTCTTTCGCTTTTTCTGGATTGTAGTTATATCCAACAACAACTTCTTCATTATAGGAAGGAAGTCCTTTTGGGACAAATCCAGCAAATGCAGGAGTGCCAATGTTTTTTCTTAAATGAGCAATCATTTGTTTTCTATCAAAACCATAGTTAATGGCTTGTCGAACAAATTTTTTGCGGAGCGGACTTTTGGCTACGATATCAAGGTCTTCATCAATTAAAATTCCTAAATATTCTGTGTTAAGATAGGGATTTGTAAGCATGGTTATCTTGTTTTCGTACTCTTTTTTCAGTGTACCTTCAGGTGTGAATATACTTTCTTTGTTATCACCATCTCTTCCTGAAATAAATTCTAACTCTCCATTTAAGAATTTTAGAAATTCCATTTCTTTGTCTTTAACAAAAGAAATAGAAATTGCATCGATGTAAGGTATTGATTTTCCATCTTCATCTTTTTCAAAGTAATTGTTGTTTTTTAGCAAAACCAATTTATTATTTTCGTCCCACACTTTAAATATGAAAGGACCAGTACCAATTGGATTGCTTCGGTAATCATTTTTATAATAGTTAACCACTTCATGAGCAACAACGGTACAATATTGCATAGTAAGTATTCCTAAAAATGGAGGAAATGCCTCTGTTAAATAAATCTTGAGTGTGGAATCGTTAATTGCTTCAAAAGGTTGATAATTGTTTTCTTCTCGGTAGTCAATATTGTTAAAAATCCAAGCACCTGGCGAAGCGTTTTTCACATCAATAATTCGATTAAAACTATAAACAAAATCAGATGCAACAACCTTTCTGCCTTTTCCATCTTTAAAAAGCTTATGGTCGTGA
>PHDR01000143.1 GCA_002841035.1 Bacteroidetes bacterium HGW-Bacteroidetes-12
AATTGGACTAGCTATTGATGGTCCATCATAAACATACAACGAATCAAAATTGTTTTCAAAATCAAACGCACCAAAAGTTATTGTGATTTGTGTTGCTCCAGCAGGTTGAATCACCACAACCCCATCTGTATTATTAGAATAATTTGCTGTAGGACCTCCATCATCATATAAACTTCCATTGCAGTCTGTAAAGGTAATTATACCTGTTGTTGGCATTGTATTAGGACAAACTATAGTTATATAATTTATTAATGCAATAGAATCTTGACCAAAAGCATTAGTAACAACTAAACTAACAGTGTAAGTCCCTGGATTTGTGTATAGATGAGATGGGTTTGGGAGTATAGATGTTGTTCCATCTCCAAAATACCATAACCAGCTTGTGGGAGCATTTGTAGATAAGTCTGTAAACTGAATTGGTGCAGAACAAGTTGTTGTTGGTGTTCCTGAAAAATTGGCTACTGGAGGTAAGGTGTTTGGTTGAATAATTATTCCATAATCTTCTGTTTGACCGAAATCATTATTGGTGCAACCATTTTGTGGTGTTCCAACAATATCGGAAGAAACACGCATTCTTAAAGGTGTGTTCAACACCGCTCCTGCTGGAATAAGTATATTTCCACTAGGGTTAAATGTGTTTGGTGCATTAAATACTAATTCATTGGTAGCATTAAAAACGCCATCATTATTAAAATCTATCCAAACTCTTGTGTCTTGGGCATTATTAGTTCCTGTGTTTATAGTTATAGGATAATTATTTCCTTCCGTAACAGTGGTTTGTTTATTGCAAGAAAAATCTTGATATCCTTCAACTGCATCGGGTGTAGTATTGTTAATGGTGTTAAAATTAACATTCAAAATTCCATATCCACAACAATAAGCCAATGTTGATGGCGTACAACTTGGAGCTAAAACTTGATTGGCTGTTGTTATAGTTACAGCTTGTGTTATGGTATCACTTCCATTGGCATTAGTAGCAATAAGTGTTACATTATAAACACCATCTGATGCATAAGTATGACATGGGTTTTGTTGGGTAGAACTGCTAGCATCTCCAAAATTCCACGCCCAAGAGGTTGGAGCATTTTGTGATTGATCAATAAAACAAACAGTTCCACTACAACTTGGATTGGGTGAGAATGTAAATGCAGCAATAGGTGCATTAAAATTTTGAGTAACAATAACGGTATAATCCTCTGCCTGACCAAAATCTAAATCGGTGCAAGGTGTGGGTGCTACACTAAAATCATAATCGGCAGAAACTCGCATTCGTAAGGGAGTATTAAGTGTCGCTCCTGTAGGAATAATTACACTTCCTGATGTATTGATTTGAGAAGTGGCTGTAAAAACTCGTTCTGTTGTATTATTAAAAACGCCATCGTTATTAAAATCTATCCACGCAGCATAATTTTGTGTGGATTGAGCCGAACTACCAATTGAAAGTGTGTATGAAGCTCCTTCAAAAACAGTAGTTTGCTGACAAGTAAAATCACTATAACCCTCAGCTCCATCAATAGAAGTATTATTTATGGTATTGAAATTTACGTTAGTTATACCAAAACCACAACAATATCCCAACGTAGTAGGATAACAAGAAGCAGCTATTGGTGAAACTCCAGTACTAACTGTGATTAAATTATTCATAACCAATGAATCGCAACCAAATGCATTACATGCTTCCAATACAACGGTGTAAGTTCCATTCAATAAATATGTGTGTGTAGGATTTTGTTGTGTAGATGAATTTCCATCTCCAAAATACCATGTCCATGAAGTTGGGTTGTTGGTCGATAAATCAGTAAAAGAAACGATTCCAGAACATGTAAATGTGCTACTTGAAGAAAAATTACTTGTTGGAGGAGTGTTTGATGGAGTCCAATCAAAAATCATATTGGGACGTTGTGAGGATGTACCTGAAAGGGTATTGTTTCCGCAAACGGTACTGTTATCAGCAATTCTCCAAATAGAACTATTAAACGAAGTAGTGCTTTGAAAAACAGTTGCATTGTTAGTAAACGAATTGTTGTTAAAACAAGTTTCCACTAAAATATTAGAAACTCCATCCCACATAAATGGTGTAGAAAAAGTATGTGTATTTACACCTGTTGATTCTGTATAAGTTTGTGGGGTAAAAACCAGTGTTAATCCTGTTTCAAACACGGTTAAATTAGCAGTAGCGGTGTTTTTCATTGCTATTGTAAACCCTTGTAGTGCAACACCGCTTACCGCACTCACATTAAATGCTAGGCTGTTTATTGGTCCAGCAGCTGTCATTCCTGCCGCATTTAGTTCTGAAGCTAAAATTAAAAATTGATGTCTTGCTCCCCAAAACCAATTTCCATAAGGAGCCGGATAGCCTGTTGTTGTATTTGTTGTAGTTCCTGTTCCTATGGTTATTGTGGTTGCTTTTGTTGAAATCGCACTAAAAAATAGTGCTAAAGCAAAAAGAATGTATTTTTTTTTCATAGTAAAGGGATAAATATAAACTGATATTGCATAGACTTACTTTTTATCATTAAAGTTGCTTTATAAAAAAATTTTAATATTAAGACGTAACTTTGTATAATTGAAAATTTTATGCAAGTTATAAAAAATATTTCTTTAAAAACATGATTTTACACATCTATTATACAAGTGGTAGGTTTGAGTGGTTGAATGGTAGGTTTTATTACACAAATGGTAAATTTATAAAGATAAAAAATGGCTTTAATCAAAACAATAAATAAAAAATCTCCATTATTTGGAAAAGACTGTTATTTAGCTGAAAACGCAACTGTTATTGGCGATGTAGTAATGGGAAATGAATGTAGCGTTTGGTTTAACGCTATAATTAGGGGCGATGTACATTATATTAAAATGGGCAACAGAGTAAATGTGCAAGATGGAGCTGTAATTCATTGTACGTATAAAAAACATCCTACTAATATTGGTAATAATGTTTCTATCGGACACAATGCGTTGGTGCATGGCTGTACCATAAAAGATAATGTGTTAATTGGCATGGGAGCAATTGTTATGGATGGTGTGGTAGTAGAAAGCAACACCATTATTGCTGCTGGAGCTGTTGTTACTCAAGGAACACATGTTGAAGCCAACTGTATTTATGCTGGAGTGCCTGCCAAAAAAGTAAAAGAAATGAATGCAGCACTTTCTGAAGGTGAAATTAAAAGAATTGCTGAAAGCTATGTGATGTATTCGGGGTGGTACAGGTAGGTTTAAAAAGTTATTGGATATTTGTTATTTGTTAACCGTGCCAACCCAATAACCATTAACGAATAACTATTAACCATTAACGAATAACTATTAACCATTAACAAATAACTATTAACCATTAACAAATAACCATTAACGAATAACTATTAACCATTAACGAATAACTATTTATTTTTCTATCTTTGCACGTAAATGAAATTTGTTTATCCAGAATTTCTTTATGCCCTCTTTGCCATAGCAATTCCCATTGTTATTCATCTATTTAATTTCCGAAAGTTTAAAAAAATTTACTTCTCCAACGTTCAGTTTTTAAAGGAAGTAACGCAAGAAACGCAAGCCAAATCAAAGTTAAAACACTTGCTTGTTTTGCTAAGTAGAATTTTGGCAATTATTTTTTTAGTATTGGCTTTTGCCCAACCTTTTATTCCTTCAAAAAACGTAGGAAATAATTCTCCGAAAAACAAAATTGTAGCTGTTTATGTAGATAATTCGTTTAGCATGGAAAGTGTTGGAGAAGTTGGTTCATTGCTCGATGAAGCCAAATTAAAGGCAGTTGAAATAGTTGAAAACCATGCTGTAACAGATAAATTTTTGGTTTATAACAATGCTTTTAATGTTGGAGACCAGCGACTACTTTCTCATTCTGAAGCATTAGAAAAAATTGAAGCATTAAACATAACACCTCAAACCAAAAAACTTTCTGAGGTTTACTCAAGAAGCAGAGATGCTATAAACACAGCTGAAATTGCCAGCAAATCACTTTATTTTATTTCCGATTTTCAGCAAAGTATTTCTGATTTCGATAAAATAGAACAAGACAGCAGCATCAACCTGTTTTTAGTTCCCATTAAAGCTACCTTAACCGATAATTTATTTATTGATAGTTGTTGGTTTAACACACCAACGCACATACTTTATCAACAAGAACAACTTATGGTTCGGATAAAAAACAATAGTGAAAAAGATGTGGAAAATGTTGCTGTTAAACTCTTTATCAATAATCAATTGGTAACTCCTGCAAGCGTTTCGGTTAAAGCAAAAGACCAAACCATACTCACACTAAATTATCAAAACAAAACAACAGGCATTCAACAAGGAAAAATAGAATTAAGAGATTACCCCGTAATTATGGACGATAATTTTTATTTTTCTTATACCATTTCTAATCAATTGAATGTATTAAATATTTATTCCAATCAACCCAACAAAGCCATTGCTTCCATTTATAAAACCGATAGCTTGTTTAATTTTAAAAGCTACAACATTAATCAATTGGATTATTCATTTATAAAAGTTAGCAACTTGGTTGTTTTAAGTGATTTAGACGAACTTAATTCGGGCTTAATTCAAACTCTAAAAACCTTTGTTGATAATGGCGGTAGTTTACTTGTTTTCCCATCAGAAAAAATAAATTTTGAGAACTATAGAGAACTATTAACCACTTTAGCAGTAAATTATTACACCAATTTAGATACTTCCGATGCAAAAGTTAGAGAAATAGCCTACAACCATCCTGTTTATAAAAATGTGTTTGAAAAAACAAACGAACCCAACCTCAACTTGCCTTTCGCTTATGCTCATTATGTGTTGTCTGATTTTAAAACTTCTTATAAAAATGATATTTTAACCCTCAATAACGAAAGGGCTTTTTTAACCGAATATAAAGTAGAAAAAGGCACTGTTTATTTGAGTACGGTTGGGCTAAATAAAACGCAAAGTAATTTCACGAATCATGCACTGTTTGTGCCAACCATGTATAACATTGCTTTGTTGAGTCAACTCCAATCACCACTTTTTTATACCATAGGCAACAACAATGTAATTACTATAAATACCAATGAAAAAGACAATGCTTTTCACATCAAAAACGACAATTTTGATTTTATTCCACGAATGAAAAATGAACGAAACAGCACCTCCATTTTTATCGGAAATGAAATTACTCAAGCCGAAAATTATTTCTTAGAAAGTGCGTCTTACAAAACAGGCTTAGGATTTAATTACAACAGAGCCGAATCAGATTTAAACTGTTTTAATGAAAAGGCACTTAACGAGCAAATTAGCAAACATAGTTTAAACGCTCAATTAATACAAACACAAAACACAACCATTAAATCGGCACTAAACGAAATAGAATCAGGAAAAAAATATTGGAAAATTTGCATTATTTTAGCACTTATTTTCTTAGCAGCAGAAATTGCTTTGATACGATTATTGAAATAAATTGGAGCTTATAAATTAGATATTAGAAATTGATGATTTACAAACAACAACTAACAATTAAAAATTAAATTAGGCTTTGTGTGCTGGAAACTCCTCCCTTTCGGGGAAGTTGGGAGAGACAAATAACGAATAACAACTAACAACATGGACATCTTAATCAAATCGGCAGTAATCGTTGACAACAACTCGAGTTTGAACAATCAAAAAATGGACATCCTTATCGAAAAAGGAACGATAGTTAAAATAGCTAAATCCATTAAAAAATCAGGAAACTACAAGGAAATTTCCTATCCCGATTTGCACGTTTCTATTGGTTGGTTTGATTTTAGAGCTAATTTTTGCGACCCTGGAAATGAACACAAAGAAGATTTTACCAGCGGATTAAAAGCTGCTGCTTTAGGTGGTTTTACTGGTGTTGTTGCTATGCCCGATACGTATCCTGTAGCAGACAATAAGGCTGGAATAGAATATGTAATTAACAAAACCGTTAATTCCATTGTAAATGTTTATCCTGCTGGATGCTTGTCTGAAAAAGCAGAAGGCAAAGAAATTGCTGAAATGTATGATATGCACAATGCTGGTGCGATAGCTTTCACCGACAATAAAAAAAGCGTTGAAAACCCTAGTTTACTAACCAGAGCAATGCTTTATGCTAAATCATTTAATGGTTTAATTTTAGAATTTCCAAACGAACAAAACATTTTCAATAATGGACAAATTAACGAAGGTGTTGTTAGTACAAAATTGGGTATGAAAGGCATTCCCTCTTTAGCCGAAGAGTTGCAAGTAGCACGAGCCATTTACTTAGCCGAATATTGCGATGCAGCTATTCACTTAACCAACATTTCTGCAAAAAAATCGGTAGAAATGATAAAACAAGCTAAAGCAAATGGACTAAAAGTTACTGCTGATGTTAATTCTTATCATTTATTACTTGATGAAACTTGTTTAGAAAATTTTGATAGCAACTTTAAGGTATTGCCTCCGCTAAGAACCAAAGAAGACCAAAAAGCATTGATTAAAGGATTGAAAGAAGGAACAATAGACATCATTTGCTCCGACCACACGCCAGAAAATATCGAAAACAAGAAATGTGAGTTCGACCATGCCGCTTTTGGCATCATTAACTTACAGACTTCTTTTGCAGTTGCCAATACTGCCATAAAAAACAAATTGCCCTTGGCAGATTTTATTCAAAAAATGACAGTTGCACCTCGCCAATTGCTAAACCTAACCATTCCTGAAATAAAAGAAAAAACAGTAGCCAACCTTACCTTATTTAGTCCTAATACTGAAACCGAATTTACTACTAGCAACCTTGTTTCTAAATCAAAAAATTCTCCTTTTATTAATAAGAAACTTACGGGAAAAGTATTTGGTGTGATTAATAGAAATAAAATGATTGCAATTTAAATAAGAGAAAAACGCACAAAAAAAGTTGACAATTTTAAAGATGATGAAAACAACAGCATCCCAAAAATTTATTGTTTTTTTTCTCTCAACTTCTTATACATTCTAATTGCTAACATAAGCAACACTCCAAAAAGTAAAATTCCTGCAACACCCCAAACCCAACTCATGGTTTCTCGAAGTACTACCAAAAACACAATGGCAACCAAAAAAACAGTTGCCACCTCATTCCAAATACGCAATTTAAATGAAGAGTAGCTAATTTGATGATTTTGCAA
>PHDR01000144.1 GCA_002841035.1 Bacteroidetes bacterium HGW-Bacteroidetes-12
TAATTACTCCAACTGAAATGCAAACAATTTTACCAAATTCAGCATAAATACCTGCTCGGTTGTATATTTCTTCTGGAGTTTCATTATTTGTAGCTAAAGCTGTGGCTTTCTTTTCCCAGTGCGTTTTCAATTTTTCATTAAGCAATTCAAATTTTGGCTGTTGAGATACAGTTTCAATATCTAAAAAAAGAATTTTTTCAAGTTTGAGTTTGTCTAACATGTCTAAGTTGAAATACTTAACAAATGTAGAGATAAATATGTTTTTAATTTAAAATTTGAACAAAAAAACAAGTGTTTTTTACTCTTTTATCTTTCTGCTATTTTCAAACACATTTTAGTTTTGAGAAACAGTGAAGAAACATAGTTAATACCAATTGTATTAATATTTTAGTCCAAACTAAAACATCAATTACAATGGTTAATGCCGATGGAATATGAAAATAGTCTAATCAAATGAAATGCAGATTGGACTATATTGAATATCCAATCGGTATAATCGTTAATTTATCCTATCATCACACCTTTTTTGTTGAGCAACGGAATGGTTGTGAAATTTTCTTTTTTAATGGTTTCTGCCAAAAAAATATACTTTTTATCTAATAATTGGTTATTTGAAAAATAACTTAACCAATATTCGTTGTGTAATCCAAATACTTCTTCAATAATGGGTTCTATTTTTACAAAACTTTTTGGGGCAATGTTTCCTAAAGAATGTCTTAATAAAGATGTCTTTTTTTCGGAACCATCATCAAGTTTTAAATACCCTTTAGATGAAATTAATACGTTTTCAAGAGTTATCTCTTTTAAATTGACAATATATACATTCCAATTTGGTTGGTTAAGTTCATTAAACTCTTCAACAACTGCAATGGCAACATTTTTTACTGGTTCAGGCTGAATGTCTTTAATCATAAATGTGTATACTATTTTTTTAATGATTCTAAGGCTTTTTTAACGGCTGTATCATCGTCATTTATAATTACGTAATACCCAAAATTTCCATGCAAGTTTCTAGAAATATCGGCACGTAATCCTCTAATAATTAGCTCTTTTGATTGTTTTATTTGAGTTAGGTTTCTTTCAACACCTGCATCTGTCGCAAATTTTATAAAGTCATTAAATAATTGATTACTCAATTTAAAATTTTCCTTAAACTGAATAACATCTCTATAATCTTTCATTAATGCTAAGCGATTCTTATCAACATAATTCAATGAAAATTCTTGAATTAATCCTTTATATCTAATCTGATATAAAAATTCAGTTCCACCAACGGTGTCGAGTGGAACAAAAATATCGGGCATAATTCCACCTCCACCATAAACAACTTCTCCTTTTTTAGTATAATATTTAAGCGAATCAGGAAGGTGTATGCTATCGGCAGAAAGTAGTTCTCCATTTTCATAACGCTTATATGATTCCATGTTATATTCATCTGAACCATTCGTATAAGGTTTTTGAATTGACCTGCCTGATGGTGTGTAATAACGAGCTACTGTCAATCGGAGTGCCGATCCATCGGGCCAAGGAATTTGTTCTTGAACTAACCCTTTTCCGAAAGAACGCCTTCCAATAATTGTCCCTCTATCATTATCTTGAATTGCTCCTGCTAATATTTCACTTGCAGAGGCTGAATTTTCATTTATTAATATGACTATGGCTGAATTTTTTAAAATCCCTTTACTAGTCGAATAATATTCTGATTTTTTTCTGGATCTACCACTGGTATAAACAATCATTTGATTTTTTGATAACATTTCATCTGCTATGTTAATTGCTGAAGATAAGACTCCTCCTCCATTACCTCTCAAATCAACAATTAGATTATCCATGCCTTCTTCTTGAAGGTTTGCTACTGCATTAATAAATTCTTGATAGGTGGTTTTTGCAAAACGAGTAATTTTAACATAACCTGTATTTTTGGTAATCATATAAGGTGATTCTACACTATAAATAGGGATTTCATCACGAATAATAGCAAAGTGAAGTAATTTAGAATTACCTCTTCTTTTTATATGTACATTAACTTTGGTGCCCCGAGGTCCTTTTAACAGTTTTATTACATCCTCATTGGTAATTCCATTGCCAGCGATAACTACGGTATCAACCTTTATTATTCTATCTCCTGCCTGAATACCTAGTTTTTCTGATGGTCCGTTTGCTATTGCAGCAACAACCATCACAGTATCGTCTTTTATTCTAAATTCAACACCGATTCCTTCAAAATTTCCTTCTAAAGGGTCGTTCATTCCATCAAATTCTTTGGGTGAGATGTAATACGAATGAGGATCAAGATTAGAAAGCATCGCATTTATCGAATTTTCTAAAAGTTCTTTGCCATCAACACTGTCAACATACGATTCTTCAATAAAATTGAGTATTTCATTCAATTTCCCAACCTTGTTGGTGTTTTTTTGATTAGAAAAAATTAAGGACTTATTTCCTGATGTATTAGATAAAAAAGAACCTAAATAAATACCAATAACAACGCTTAATGCTAAAATTAATGGAAGTAGAATTTTTAAGTTATTATTGTTCATTACAATATGAATTAGATTTCGATACAACAAACTTCAATCCCAGCTTCTTTTAAAAAAGAAATCCCCGAATCGTCTTTATAATTAGTGCAATATACCACGCGTTGAATTCCTGCTTGGAGTATTAATTTACTACATTCCTTGCAAGGAGAAAGGGTAATATAAAGCGTTGCTCCATTTGCATTGTTGGTTGATTTTGCAAGTTTCATTAATGCATTTGCTTCAGCATGTAATACATACCAAAGTGTTTTTCCTATTTCATCTTCGCAACAATTATCAAATCCAGTTGGCACGCCATTGTATCCATCAGAAATAATCATTCTATCTTTCACAACCAGTGCACCCACTTGTTTTCGTTCGCAATGGGAGAGTTTAGACCATTCTTTAGCCATTTTTAAATAAGCTAAGTCATAGCGTAGTTGTTTTTCTTCGTTATATTTTTCTTCCATAAATTTATTAAGTGGGCAAAGTTAGCCAATTGAAAGTAATTAGCGTTATTTTGTTTTTAAAGTTAAGTTGAGGTTGGTTTAACAATTATTTTTCTTTATGCTCCACTTGTTCAATTGCAAGCATTACTTGATGTAATATGGTTTCTACATCGTTATCATAATTAATTGTAAGAGGAGGTTTTACTGTCATTTCGAGAGTTGTTCCTCGTTTTTTTATAAGTAATCCTTTTTTATCAAAAGCTCTTCTAAAACCATTAATCACAATAGGAATTACTAGGGGCTTGTAGTTTTTTATGAGGTGAGCTGTTCCTTTTCTTCCTTCAGCATAAGGCTTGGTTGTTCCCTGAGGAAAATTAACTACCCAACCATTTTCCAATGCTATTTTAATCTTTTCTGTGTCATTTTGATCAACTGGACGTTTAATTTCTTTACCTGCTTCTCTCCATGTTCTTTTTATTGTGATTGCTCCAGCATAGGCTAATATTTTTGGCAATAACCCTGATTTCATTGTTTCTTCTGCAGCTACAAAATAAAAATTGACAAAAGGACATGCTAAAATCCCTCTTAATTTAAGTTGGTTTGGATACCCATATAGAGATGTTTCCATGGCATGTATCATAAAAGCTACATCAGCAAAATAGGTTTGATGGTTAGATACAAACAATACATTTTTAGAGGGTAGTTGCTGAAATAATTCTGCTCCTTTTATGTTTGGGTGGTTAATTTTATTAAAACGGATGTAAGTAATAAAAGCAAAAGTTCTTATTACAAGTTTCTTTAACAGGATAAGTTGCCCAAATACATTTCTTTTCATTCAATAAAGTTTTGTACAAAGTAAAGGAATTATGAGTGCAGTCTAAAAAGTCATTTCTTTGCCACTAAGACACAAAGGCTCAAAGCACCACAAAGTTTAAAATATTACAATTCAGTTCTTTGTGCATCTTAGTGACTTTGTGACTTTGTGGCATTTTTTATTTTTTTTATTTTTTAGACTGGACTCAATTATTGAAAAAAGAATTATTTTTTGTTTTTATGTTACTTGTAAACAAACCAAGTGTTATTTCAATTTTTTTCTTAACGAAAGTTGCTGCCCTACTTGAGGTTGGGTGCCTGGTATCATCTTATTCTTTTTATAGAGTGTTTGGAGTTTAATTCCATGTTGTTGAGAAATACTTCTCATAGTATCTCCTTTTTTAACGATATGATTATCTTCTTTTGCTTTATTTCTTTTGGGTTGAAGATAAATAATATCACCTTCTTTAATTATATCATTTTCATTCAAATCGTTGTATTTATAAATCTGCCACAAATTCATTTCAAAAGACTTTGCTATGCTATAAAATGAATCTCCTTTTCTAACCACAATGTGCTTGATATTATTATGTAGCTCAATTTTATATTTTTGAGTAGAGGCAATACTTGTTGTCGTTTTTGATTTGGTGAGTTTTTTTGTTGGAACTTTGGCATAATTATCATATTGATTCAAGTTGTGCTTTTCAATTAAATCAATTAATAATTGTGCGTATTTTGGATTGGTAGCATAACCAGCTTCTTTTAATCCCTTAGCCCACCCTTTGTAATCGGTAATCTTTAGTTCAAACAAAAAAGCATACCTGCTTCTTGAACTCAGAAATTCAGAATGATCTTTAAAGGATTCGTAGGCAGAATTGTATTTTCTAAAACATTCATTTTTTTCATCATCATCAATATGCATGGTTTTACCTGTCCAACCAGTATGGCATTTGATTCCAAAATGATTGTTGGCATACATTGCCAACGGACTGTTTCCATCGCCCGATTCTAAAATTCCCTGAGCTAAGGTAATGCTTGCAGGAACACCTGAATGATGCATTTCTCTGATGGCATCTTCCTTGTATTTTTCAATGTATTCCGAACGTGTAATTCTACGTTCGGCAGGTTGTGTTTGTGCATTTACAAACAATCCCAATAGAAAAAAGAAGATGAATAACGACTTAAAAGGCATTGTTAAACTTTTTTTCAAAATTAAACTCCATTTGGCTTCACTAAACCATCCTATCAATAAGATATTAACAGTTGGTTTTTCATTACCTTATTAAAAAGTTTCTAAAAATTACATTTTATTTCCCCTCTTGAGAGAGGCAGGGGTGTGTAAATAGAAAACCTATTTTTAGAACCCTTATTAATAGATTACTTCCCAATTATTAAACCCTTTATTTCCTTGAAGCCCTCCTGTATGTACTGCAACAATTTTTTTGCCATTAAAAAAAGTGGTCGTTTTGGCAAGGTGTAAAATTCCAAAAAGCATTTTTCCTGTATAAATTAAATCTAATGGAATAGTATGGGTCTGATAAAAATCATTAACAAACTCAACCAATTCGTTATTTATTTTTGCATATCCGCCAAAATGATAATCCGTATTCAAACTCCAATTTGGATGATTTATTTCCACCAAAAATTGTTGTTGATAGTCTGCCAATAATTGTTGTATATCATTTTTCAAAAATTCTCCACCTTTTAAAGCTGGAAAACCAATTATATTTTTTGTTTCATCAGCAGCAGCAATAATTCCTGCAATGGTTCCTCCTGTTCCGCAAGCACAACAAATAATATCGTAATCTATATTGATGTTTTTTAAAATTTCTGTACAGCCTTTTACTGCAAAAGCATTAGAACCACCTTCTGGAACAAGATAAAAATCGCCATACTGCTCTTTTAATGTTTCTAAAAACAAAACGTCATACTTTTTTTCACGATAAAAAGTTCTATCTACATAATGAAATCGCATACCATTTTCTAATGCTAATTGCAAGGTTGGGTTTAGTGGCAAATGCTCTTCCCCTCTAATAATTCCTATGGTTTTAAATCCAAATTGGTTACCAGCAGCAGCAGTTGCCGCAATATGATTTGAAAAAGCTCCCCCAAAAGTTACAATTTGACTTTTTCCTTGATTCTTAGCTTCTTGCAGATTGTAAAATAATTTTCGCCATTTATTTCCAGATATAGTTGGATGTATCAAATCTTCACGCAATACATACAATTCTATATTTTTTTCTTCCAGAAAATCAAGTTTAACTTGTTGAAGTGGAATTGGTGGAAGCTGTTGATGTTGCATGGGGCAAAAATCTTATTTAAACACTAATTTAGGTAGAGCCGATTTTATGGAGTTTAGTGTTGGTCTGTTAAAAAAATTATGATGTTGTAGCTGCCAAAGCTACAATGTAAATTTTGCAATCTAACTGCTGTAAAGGCAATGAGCAAGCTTCAATAGTTGCCCCAGTAGTAATCACATCATCAACCAACATAATCGATTTTCCTTTTAGTTCATTCTCATTTTTAACGGCAAAAATACTACCCACATTTTCCCAACGGTTATACCTGCCTTTTTTGGTTTGAGACTGAGAATGTTCTGTTCGGTATAAATCTGCAGTATTTAAAGGTATTGTCATGCTTTCAGATAAGCCTTTTGCTATCCATTCACTTTGATTGTAGCCTCTAATTTTTAATTTTTTAGGATGAAGTGGAACAGGAATAATAACATCAATTTCTTGAAAATGAGGTGATGTTTTTAGTTCATATCCGTAAAGATTACCTACAAAACGACCAACATCTTTGTTGTCTTTATATTTTAATTGATGAAGTAAATTTTGTACTTTACTCTTTTTACTAAATTTATAGTATGCAGTAGCAGTTTCTATAGGAATTCTTCCCCAAAACAACTTACTTACATCATTTTCTTTATGGTTATGAAAATTGGTTTTAGGTAATGAAAACTGACACTTTAAACAGATTTGCTTTTCATTTTTTAACAGTGGTTGCTTGCAGGCTGCACAAAGTTTGGGGTAAATCAGGTTAAAAAAATCATTAAACATAATTTAAACTTCTTGCATTTTTCTTTTTACTTTAGTTATCTCTTGCGATTTCTTTAGTGCATTGCAAAGTTTAAACAATATTCTAGCTCCAACATTAGCATCCCACTCATTATTGCCTACTTCATTCAAATCGAAACCTATAATTTGTTTTTTGCTTTCTACTAATTTATTAACCAAGTAATTAATTTGTTCATATTCAAAACCACCAGGAACTGGTGTTCCTGTGTT
>PHDR01000145.1 GCA_002841035.1 Bacteroidetes bacterium HGW-Bacteroidetes-12
TATCGAGGTAATAGAAACTCTTGTTTTTGACCGTTGGGGAGAAGTGGTTTTTGAAGGGTACCAATTAGATTCAAAATGGGATGGTGTTTATAAAGGCACATTAGCTAAAACTGAGGTTTATTCCTATAAAATTAGAGCAAGAGATATATTTGGTGAATGGCATGAATTTATTGGTAAGGTAAATTTACTGAAATAACAATAAAATTATCTTGTTCAAAAAAGCCATAGGATTTATAAATCCTATGGCTTTTTTGATTTATTTTTAGAGTTAATATGCGTAATATTGGAGTCTAATAAAATCATATATTATGTCAGAAAAAAAAGCTTCCATCAATAATTATATTGTAGCAAATAAACAACGATTCTTAGATGAACTTATTGAGTTATTAAAAATCCCATCAATAAGTGCCGATTCTAGCTACAACAAAGACACCTTAAAAACTGCCGAAGAAGTTGCGAAAAGACTAAAAGAAGCAGGTGCTGAGAATATAGAAATTTGTCCTACAAAAAAACATCCAATAGTGTATGCCGATAAAATAATTAATGAAAAACTACCAACCGTTTTAGTTTATGGACATTACGATGTTCAACCACCAGACCCGTTAAATTTATGGACTTCTCCACCTTTTGAACCAGTAATTAAAAAAACAGAAATACATCCTGAAGGAGCAATTTTTGCAAGAGGAGCTTGTGATGATAAAGGACAAATGTATATGCATATCAAAGCATTTGAAGTGATGATGAAAACAAATTCACTTGCTTGCAATGTGAAGTTTATGATAGAAGGTGAAGAAGAAATAGGCTCAGAAAACTTAGGCACTTACGTAAAAGAAAACATAAAAAAACTCAAGGCAGATGTTATTTTAATTTCAGATACAGGAATAATTGCCAATGACATTCCGTCTATTACGGTTGGATTGAGGGGCTTAGCTTATATGGAAGTTGAAGTTACAGGCCCAAACAGAGATTTACATTCCGGTTTATATGGTGGGGCTGTTGGGAATCCAATAAACATTTTGTGCGAAATGATTACCAAGTTAAAAGATGATAAAAACAGTATCACAATTCCTGGTTTTTATGATAAAGTAGAAATAATTAGTACAGAAGAAAGAGCTGAAATGGCAAAAGCTCCTTTTAATTTAGACGATTACAAAAAATCTATTGGATTGACAGATATTGATGGAGAAGTAGGATATACTACCAATGAAAGAAATTCAATCAGACCTACTTTAGATGTAAATGGAATATGGGGAGGCTATACTGGCGAAGGAGCAAAAACTGTTTTACCTTCAAAAGCCTACGCTAAAATCTCAATGCGATTAGTCCCTCACCAAGATTCTGAAGAAATTTCAACACTTTTTACTGCTTATTTTAAATCCATTGCCCCTCCTTCTGTTACAGTAAAAGTTACAGCTCATCATGGAGGGACTCCTTATGTTACACCAACAGATTTTTCGGGTTATGTTGCTGCAAAAAATGCAATGGAAGAAACATTTGGTAAAACACCTATTCCTGTTAGAAGTGGAGGAAGTATTCCTATTGTAGCACTGTTTGAACAAGAATTAGGTTTAAAATCTGTATTAATGGGTTTTGGTTTAGATTCTGACGCTATTCACTCACCAAATGAACATTATGGAATATTTAATTATATAAAAGGAATAGAAACCATTCCTTTGTTTTTTGAACATTTTTCTAGGTTAAGTAATTAATGAATAAAAAAACATCCATACATTATTTTCTGCCTTTTATAGTTATTATTAGCTTTTTTTTATCTAGTTGTATTCAGTATAAAGAAGTTAAAGTAATTCAAATTCAACGTGTTGGTGTAAAATCATTTTCTATTACTGAGATTAATTTTTTTGTAAACATTCAAATTGAAAACCCTAATAATTATAAAATAAGCATTACTGATGGAGATTTAGATTTATATATTAAAGACAAAAAAATTGGTAAAACCATTTTACAAAACAAACTTATACTCCCAAAAAAATCAAATGAGATTCATGAAATACTAATTTCCACACCGCTAAAAGATGCTTTAAGTGGAACAACTCCTTTTATTTTAGGGATAATTGGCAAAAAAAATGTTCTTATTCATGTGCAAGGAGAAATAAAAGCTAAAGCCAAAGGAATAGTAAAAAAAATACCAGTTGATTTTAAAGAAAATGTGGCTTTATAAGAAATTATAGCGTTTTTAAAAAAGCTCTTTCAATAGCTTCGCCTCGTTTAATGACTTTTTTTGTCCATTGAATTAGCTGAATTACTTTTTCCTCTTCGGTAAGTTGCCAATCAATAGTTGATTCATGTAATCTTTTGGTTACTTCGTATAAACAAATCGCTGCAGACACAGAAATATTCAAACTTTCAGTAAACCCAACCATAGGAATTTTTACAAGTTCATCTGCATTAGATAAGGCTATCTTAGAAAGCCCCTCTTTCTCTGTTCCAAATAATAAAGCAAATTTATTATCAATAGGAATATTTTGAATGGAATAATTTATTGCGTGGGGTGAAGTTGCATAAATCTTATACCCTTTATTTTTCAATGCATTTATACAAGAAAGTGTATTATTTTCAAGCTCATTATATTTGTTTATGTTGATCCATTTTGAAGCACCTTGCACTACTTTTGGATTAACATTGTATGTATTTCTATTTTCAATAATATGAACATCTTGAATTCCAAAAACATCACAACTTCGCAGAACTGCACTAGCATTTTGAGGCTGAAAAATATCTTCTAAAATGACTGTGCAATGTTGCGTACGTTCATTTATTGTTTTTAGAAACAGTTCCTTTTTATTTTCAGAAATGAATGTTAAAAGATGTTCTAATAATTTTTTTTCGTAGGTCATGGTACAAAAATAAAAAAAGCTTTCCTTAATAAATAAAGAAAGCTTTTTAAAGAAAATGAAAGAAGGTTTTTATTTAACTGAAGTAGCTAATTTAGAACCAGCTTTAAATTTAGCTACTTTTTTTGCAGCAATTTTAATTTCTTTTCCAGTTTGTGGATTTCTACCAACTCTTGCATTTCTTTTAGCAACAGACCAAGTTCCAAAACCAATAAGTGTTACGTTGTCATTTTTTTTCAATGATTTAGTAATGGTTCCAGTAATAGCTTCTAAAGCAGATTTTGCATTTGTTTTAGATAGTTTTGCCTCTTTTGCGATGGCATCAATTAATTGTGCTTTGTTCATAATTTTTAAATATTAGGTTAGTACTTTTTCGATTAACTGTAAACAAATATAGATGATTTTATTAATTTACAAGATTAATTTGAATATAAATTTGCGTTTTGTTGATAAATTAGTGCTTTTGTTAATACCAATTAATTCTTTTATGAAATATGCAAATGAAAATATGTCAGTAAGAAAAGAAATGCAACCAATAATAAAGTCGGTATCCAATATTAGTTCTGTAAAAATGTCACTAAAATAGTTGTTAAAGTCTATTGGCACAACTTATGACAAATGAGAGTTCTGTTAAATAAATTATTAACCCATAAAATTTATAAATATGTCATTAAAAATTAAACCACTAGCAGACAGAGTAATTATTGAACCTGCTGCTGCAGAAGAGAAAACGGCTGGAGGTATTATTATTCCAGATACAGCAAAAGAAAAACCACAAAAAGGAAAAGTAATGGCAGTTGGAACTGGAAAAAAAGATGAGCCAATGACCGTTAAAAAAGGGGACGTTGTTCTTTATGGTAAATATGCTGGAACAGAAATTACTGTTGAAGGAAAAGATTATTTAATAATGAAAGAATCTGATATTTACGCAATAGTTTAACCTTTATTCTAATCAATAATTAGCATCAAGACATAAAAACAATAGTACTAATTTAAAAATATAAAGAAAAATGGCAAAAGATATAAAATTTGAAATAGAAGCCAGAAATGGTTTAAAAGCAGGTGTTGATAAATTAGCGAATGCGGTAAAAGTAACATTAGGTCCAAAAGGAAGAAATGTAATAATTGATAAAAAATTTGGGGCACCTCACGTAACAAAAGATGGAGTTACTGTAGCTAAAGAAATTGAATTAAAAGATCCTATTGAAAATATGGGAGCTCAAATGGTTAAAGAAGTGGCTAGCAAAACAGCCGATGATGCTGGTGACGGAACAACAACAGCAACCATTTTAGCTCAATCTATCATCACATCAGGGTTAAAAAATGTGGCTGCAGGTGCAAATCCAATGGATTTGAAAAGAGGTATTGACAAAGCCGTTGCCGCTGTTGTTGCTGAATTAAAAACCATTTCGAAAAAAGTTGGCAACGACAATGAAAAAATTAGACAAGTAGCTACTGTTTCTTCAAACAATGATGAAACTATAGGAAAACTAATTGCTCAAGCAATGGAAAAAGTAAAAGCAGAAGGAGTAATTACTGTGGAGGAAGCTAAAGGAACAGAAACTTATGTTGATATTGTGGAGGGAATGCAATTTGACAGAGGCTATCTTTCTCCTTATTTTGTTACAGATGCCGAAAAAATGATTGTAGAAATGAGTAATCCTTACATATTAATTTATGACAAAAAAATTACTGGAATGAAGGATTTGTTGCCAATATTGGAACCAGTTGCTCAATCAGGAAAGCCATTATTAATAATTGCAGAAGATGTTGAAGGAGAAGCATTAGCAACTCTAGTAGTTAATAAAATTAGGGCTGGTTTAAAAATTGCGACTGTTAAAGCACCTGGTTTTGGTGATCGAAGAAAAGCCATGTTGGAAGATATTGCTGTATTAACAGGCGGCACGCTAATTTCAGAAGAACAAGGCTTTAAGTTAGAAAATGCGACCATTGATATGCTTGGAACAGCTGAAAAAATAACTATCGACAAAGACAATACTACAATTGTAAATGGAGCTGGAAAAAAAGCGGATATTAAAGCAAGAATAGAACAAATTAAAGCTCAAATTAAAACAACTACATCTGATTACGATAAAGAAAAACTTCAAGAGCGCTTAGCAAAATTATCTGGTGGAGTTGCTGTTCTTTATGTTGGAGCAACAACTGAATCAGAAATGAAAGAGAAAAAAGACAGGGTTGACGATGCCTTGGCTGCAACAAAAGCTGCTGTTGAAGAAGGAATTGTTCCAGGTGGAGGAGTTGCTTTGATAAGAGCCGAAAAAGGATTGAAAGGATTAAAGGGTGTTAATGAAGATGAAAATACGGGTATCGCTATAGTTAGAAGAGCTTTAGAAGAACCTTTGCGTCAAATAATAATAAATGCTGGTGGTGAAGGAGCTGTTGTTGTTCAAAAAATTAGAGAGGGTAAGGATGATTTTGGATACAACGCAAGAACTGAAGAATACACAAATATGTATAAAGCAGGAATTATTGACCCAACAAAAGTAACTCGCATTGCATTAGAAAACGCTGCATCTATAGCTGCCTTATTATTAACTACCGAATGTGTGATTACTGACGAGCCTGAGCAAGAAGGAGCAGCAATGCCTCCAATGGGTGGAATGGGGGGAGGAATGGGAGGAATGATGTAATTCCTTTTCTCTAACAACCAATAAAAAACGCCTTGATAAAATTTTATCAAGGCGTTTTTTATTTCTTAAAGTCCTATTTTGATGCCAATCCATTCATTACTGATTGAATAGTAATTGCTAAATTTTGAGTATCATCTTCACTTAATCGAGCATCCGTAATTTGAGCCATTACAAATAAATTATCAATTTCATTATTCATATATTTTTTTCGTGCTAATACCACTTCTGCAAGTGTTTCATATTTACCTATAGAATAAATATTATCTTTTAAATTTATTTCAACCACTTGTTCATTATCAATAATTTCAAATAACTTATCTACTAATTCTACAGATGTAACAGGAATTGCTAATGTATAGTAATGTTTTAGGCCAGATCGTTGCACTTGTAAAAGATAGTTGGCTTCAACACTACTAATTAAATCAACTTCTTTTACTTTTTTATTTTCTGCTGTTAAAATCGTGTTTTTATACTGTAAATTTATTGCTTCAGAAACAGAAATTTCTTCCTGATTATTGAAAGCAATTACAGAAGGATTTTCACAACCAACAGCCTCCAATTTAGTTTTCAAATCCTCCGCATCATTAAATGCAGTGAACTTGCCAAATTGAAAAAACTCCTTATCGGCTAAAGTTACTTTTGTTAGGTAATGATATTCGTTAACAATTTCTTTCGTTTTATGAATATCTGAAGCATTGATTTCTATTTGATAAATCACTCCTTTTGGAAGATTTGGATTTGTCGCTTTTGCAAAAATAGTTGCTATTAGAAAAGCTATTAGGACTGAATTTTGGGCTAATGTTTTCATGGCGTTTTAGTTTTAGAGGTTTATAATTTATTGTTAAATTTTAAACATTTTTTATTTGTTGTGTTATATTTATACCAAAACACATGTGGAAAAGTTACAGGCAAATTGAAATAAAATAAAAAAAGAAATTATATTTTGATTTAAGTTGTTATATCAAAATATATTATACCAAAAAAGAAAAAAATTAAAATATAAACAAAACAGAATGATTTATGTTTTTTGTTTTTTCTTTTTAGCAGCAGGAAATAAAATGTTGTTTAGAATAAGACGGTATCCAGCAGAATTTGGGTGTAAGTTTAAGTCTGTTGGCGGGTCTCCCACTTTGTGTTGGTAATCTTCTGGGTCGTGACCGCTATAAAAAGTCCAAGTACCTTTTCCCATAGTGCCATGTATATAACGAGCAATGTTGAGCGATTTATTTTCTCCCATTATCAACACATCTTTTTTAATGTATTGTTTATTAAAGGAAGTAGTTTGTCCATAGAATCCTTTAATTAATTGTTTATGATTTTGGCAAAGCATGGTTGGTACAATATCCCATTTAGCCGAAAAATCAAAAAGTGTGAAATTATCAAGATTTTGAGGTGTGGAAACATGAACAGGAACTGTAGCATCAATAGTAGAAAACTCATATTCATAAGGATTTGTTTTCAACGTAAAATCAGTAAAGGCAAATGTTTTGCTATAATCTAATTTTGATGATAGTCAATTTGCTACTATGCCTATAGGAACAGACTTTGATACAAAT
>PHDR01000146.1 GCA_002841035.1 Bacteroidetes bacterium HGW-Bacteroidetes-12
GTTTTTTTGCTTTTAATTCCTGTTTTCAGTTCTTTTGCACAAGATACATTGCAGAATAATAATGAATATGCACCTGAAAAAACATATTTAATTATTAAGAATAATGGTACTGAATATATTGGTGAAATTCTTTCGGATGATGGTCGGGAAATTTTAGTGAACACACTTAAATTAGGAAAATTATATATTCCTAAACATGAAATAAAATCAATTAGTTTAGTAAATAAAGAAGAGATACTCGCTGCAAAACTTCCTGAAGATGATTTTTTCTCGTCCCGATATTTTATTACTACAAATGGGTTTAATCAAAAAAAAGGTGATCACTATCTTTTAATGCACATCTTTGGCCCTGAAGTTCAATTTGCTGTTACTGACAACATAACAGTTGGAGGGCTAACCTCATGGATAGGAATGCCTATCGTTTTATCTTTAAAATATTCTGCTAAAGTAACAGATAATCTTCATGTTGGAGCTGGCGTTTTAGGCGGTTCTTTAAGTTGGTCAAACATAGCTGCTAATGGGATTTTGCCTTATGGCTCTGTTACTTTTGGAAACTTAAAACACAACATTACTTTTTCTGGTGGATGGATTTATGTTCAAGACGCAAATCAAACACCCACCGATTCTCATGAATCTGCTTTATTTTCTGTTGCTGGAATGGTTCGGTTAGGAGAAAAAGTATCGTTTGTTGTTGATTCATTTGGTTTTAAAGAAACTAATAGCGATGTAGTTGTAGTTATGCCAGGAATTAGAATAGGCAGTAATAAAAATGCCTTTCAAATTGGGCTAACTCAAGTATATGTTGACGATGAATTTATTCCTTTTCCTATTCCAACATTAGGCTGGTTTAAAAGATTTTAAGGAGCTGTTACAAAATAAAGTTTACAGAATTGACGCAGTAATTTTGTTCTTTTTTAAGGCGTAAATGAGGCGAATAGCCTTAGCTATTTAACGATTTTACAACGAAGAAAAAGGATGAAAGAACAAGTCAAAATGTAAAGTTCATTTTGTAACAGCTCCTAAGCGTTAGTGTGAAACTTAACCAACGCATCAATAGGCTGTTTTATAATCTTATCTATTTCTACTTGATGAGTCAAGGCTACTTCTCTAATAAAATTTTGATAATAGAAAGCCACAGAACCAACCAAATTTAATTTATAATCTCTGTAATTTGGGTATTTACAGATGTATTTCTCAAAAAATTCATTCATACAAACAGTAATTAATGCACTAATTTTGTCATCCTCAGCATGTGTATGAACAAAGCGGCTAAATTGAGCTAAAAATCGATTGGGTAACGCTTGTTTATAGACTGCATCTAGGATTTTATTAAGGTTTAGGTTTGGATAAGCTTGTGCAAAATCCTCATTAATTTTTTCTGAAAATTCATGATGCAAATAGTGTTTTATAAAATTCATTCCTAGATGAGCTCCACTTCCCTCATCTCCTAACAAATATCCTAGAGCAGGAATGTTACTTGTACTATTTTTTCCATCATACAAACAAGTGTTTGCCCCTGTTCCTAAAATAGCAACTAACCCTGTTTTGTTTCCAGAAACAGCCCTAGCTGCTGCTAGTAAATCATGCTCAACATCAATTTGTGCATTCGTAAAAAACAATTGCAATGCGGCTTGAACAATATTATTTTTTTCTTTAGAAGAACATCCTGCCCCATAGAAAAAAACCTGCTTAACATCTGCTTTGTTTTTGTTTAATGCACTCTTTGATAGCTCTGCAAAAATCTCATTTTCATCAATAAAATAAGGGTTAAACCCAATCGTTTCTGTTGAATAAATTTGATTACTATTATTGTCCACCAACCTCCAATCCGTTTTTGTTGAACCACTATCTGCTATTAATATCATAAAGTAAATTTATGATATAAAACTAATATTTTTTCTACTTTTAACAAAATTTTAAACTATGTTGAAAATCATTTTATTTGCTTTATTTTCACAATTTTCTCTTTCGTTTTATTGTCAATCAGATACAAGTTTTATTAAACCAAGAAACTTATCTTTCAATGATTTCATGGCAAATTATTCTATTAATGATACTTCAGCGGCAGTAATTGAATTGTTTTTTGATAAAAAAGGAAATAATGCCTACACGGAAATGGCTTTTTTACCTATAACAACAGCTCTATTTTTAATTTCACCAACAATAGGATTAGGCTTATCTGTAATTAGTGTTCCATTTTTTATTCATGGAACTTTTGTTTTATTAAAATACAATAAGAAAAAACTGAAACGCATTCTTGTTGATTATAAAACAGATAATTATTTGCCAAAAAACATCAGAAAAAAAGCGAATAAAATAATTTATTACTATTCGTTACAGGATGATTATTAAAATCTAACATTTCGGACTTGTTTTGTGTATTACTTTTGTGTATTTAGCGTGTGAGGGGTTGGTTGATTTTTTCATTTTTTTAATGGCAGACCCTAATTAGCCGATAGTTATTTTTTGGGAGTTCTAAAAATTGACAAAATGTTAACCACAAAGACATCACGAAGTTTGCAAAACAAACAATATCAACAACTTAGTATTGTTCGTGTAATTTTACTTTGTGAGCTTTGTGGTTAAGAAATCAATTTTTAGAACCTCCCTTTTGAAATGATTTTGAATAAATTTTTCTTTAACTTCATATCAAATAGTGAACTATTTGATATGAAGTTAAGGGGAAAGATGTCGAAATAGAACGTCCAGAAAATAAAGAAATCGAATTTATAGAACCACCTTTATACTCTCACACTACTAGGAATATTTACTAATCTATCGGCAAGCCAAATACTGTTTACTAATCCATCTGTTTGGCTATTGCTAAACATAGGTAAACGGTGGGTTAGTTCCCAAACAGGTCGAGTCATTACTCCGTTATTGTTGCTTATTTCTAAAAATTCATCACGTTGCTGTTTGTTTTCTAATACGATACAGTTGAGCCAATAGTTGGCTTTGGAATCCTTCGCCTCTTTAACAAATGTAATATTAGTTTGGCTAAAAAAATCAGCATACTGGTTGGCTAAGTGTCTTTTGTTTTCAATAAACTTATCTAACTGTTCCAATTGAGCTAATGCCAACGCAGCATTAATATTAGGCATACGATAGTTATAGCCTATGTGGTCATGTACAAATTCCCATGCGTGTGGCACTTTTGCTTGAGTGGTTAAATGTTTTGCTTTTTTTGCTAATGCTTCATCGTTGGTAATAATAGCACCACCACCACCACAAGTGATGGTTTTATTGCCATTAAAACTAAATACGCCTATTTTTCCAAATGTTCCTGTGTGTTGATTTTGGTAATAACTACCAATAGATTCTGCTGCATCTTCTATTAAAGGAATGTTCCATTTTTTACAAAGGACTGCAATTTCATCAATTCTACACGGAAACCCAAACGTATGCATTGGTACACAAGCGGCAATTCTTTTTCCTGTAGTTTTATTATAAGAGAAACCATCAACTTTTAATTCTGCATGCTTTTCTAAGAAATTGTTTAATGCTTTAGGCGACATTCCTAATGTATCTTTATCCACATCGATAAAAACTGAATTAGCACCACTGTAGCTAATAGCATTTGCGGTAGCAATAAATGATAATGCTTGAGTTAATACTTCTTCATTAGGTTTTACATCAGCAATTAATAATGCCATGTGCAATCCACTAGTCCCATTTACGCAAGCAACTGCATAGTTAGCACCTGTAAACTCAGCTAATTTTAGTTCAAATTCATCAACAAACTTTCCTACTGACGAAACAAAAGTGGAATCAATACATTCGTTGAGGTATTTTTTTTCATTGCCTAAAAAACGAGGTTCGTGCAAAGGAATAAATTCCTGATTTGGAAATTTAGATTTGATGAAGTTGATAATGTTGTTAAAGGTATTCATAGACTTGATATTACGTTTTTTTGTCATTTCAACCTTAAAGAGAAATCCTCATTTATAACTATGAAGATTTAATAATGTCTCTTTTATTTTAAATTATTGTATTATTTCTGCTTTGCGGTCTCGATTGTATTTCTCTATTTGTTGAAGCAATTGAGAAATTTTGCTCGAAATGACATTTATGTTAAACATTGTAAATATCTACTTTATACTGAGCTAAATTTTCTTTTTGTGAAAACCAAGCAATGGTTTCTGTCAATCCTTTATCTAACGTATAAGAAGGTTTCCAATTAGTTAATTGTTTTATTTTGGTATTATCTCCAAACAAACGTTCTACTTCGCTTTTTTCCGGTCTTAATCTTTCTTCGTCAGTAACTAACTTTGCTTGTGGATTAATTTTGTTAATCAGCTCTTGAGCTAAATCACCTATAGAAATTTCGCTGTTAGTGGCAATATTAATTTCTTGCCCGTTGGTAAGGTCTGATTTAGCAATTTCTACAAAACCATTAACGGTATCTTTTACAAACAATAAATCTCTGGTAGGATGAATTGCACCTAATTTTATTTCTGTTTTACCACTCAATAATTGTGTTATGATTGTTGGTATCACAGCTCGAGCAGATTGCCTTGGTCCAAAAGTATTAAAAGGACGAACAGTAGTAACGGGCAAATCAAAGCTTCGATAAAAGGATTCAGCCATATAATCGGCACCAATTTTTGTTGCTGAGTAAGGAGATTGACCTTGTTTAGGATGTTTTTCATCAATAGGAACATACAAAGCTGTTCCATATACTTCAGAAGTTGAAGTTACTAATAGTTTTTCAACACCTAAATCACGACAAGCTTGTAGAACATTTAATGTTCCTTTGATGTTTGTATCTACATAACTATCGGGCGAATGGTAACTGTAAGGAATCGCAATTAGTGCTGCTAAATGAAAAACAACATCGCAACCTTTGATGGCAGTTCTAACTCCATTAGGGTCTCTAATATCTCCCGTAAAAATTTCTATTTTCTCCAATTTTTCTTTCGGAAAGGTGTCTAGCCAACCCCATGAGTTAAAGGAGTTATAATAAACAAAAGCTTTAACATCATACCCTTTATCAACTAATGTTTCTACCAAATGACTACCAATAAAACCATCAGCTCCTGTAACTAATATTTTTTTATTTATTAAGTTCATCTAACTTCTTTTAATTTTATTAATGGCTTTGGTTAATTTGCTTTTTTCCTTAAAATCTTCTGCATAATAGCCACCTCCATAACCATAACCATAACCGTAACCGTAACCATAGCCATAACTATAACCGTAGCCATAGCCTATTTTTTGTTCTTTTAAATCATTAATTAATAAACCAACATTTTCAATTTTTTTAGTTTCGTACATATTGTTAATGAGTTCTAATTGTGATTTATTGGTATATCGTTGCCTTACCACATATAAATTCACGTCAGAGTACTTAGAAAGTATCATTGCATCAGTAACCAAACCAATTGGTGGTGTATCGATAATAATTACATCGTAAATTTTATTAGCTTCATTCATAAAATCTTCCATTCGTTTGGTATCAATTAACTCTGAAGGATTGGGAGGTATAGGTCCTGATGATACTAGGAAAACATTTTCATAATTTGTTGATTGAACAACTTCCTCAAAACTAGATTTACCTATTAAATAGTTGGATAAGCCTTGCGTGTTTTTAAGTCCGAAATCATTGAAAATTTTAGGCTTACGTAAACCAGCACCAATTAGTAATGTTTTCTTACCCGAAAGGGAATAAGCCAATGCTAAATTAATAGAACAAAAGGTTTTTCCTTCTCCACTTACAGAAGAAGTAATTAAAATACAAAAGGAGTTCTTTTCTTTTGTGATGTAATTTATATTGGTTCTTATTGTTCTAAAAGATTCAGCAACAATTGATTTTGGTTGAGTGATAAGAATTAAATTTCCTGCATCTTTGATATGCCCAATAGTACCTAAAATAGGTATTTTAGTAATAGCTTCCACATCTCCTTTTTCAATAATTTTAGTATTAAAAAGAAAGAATAGTAATACAATTAAAAATGGAATAATAAAAGCTACTCCTATATTAAAAGTATAAATACTTGTTGGGATAATGCCCACATAAGAAACAGTATAATCACTTGCTGGTTCAAGAATTTTAGCTTTAGGAACATTAGATGCTTCTGCCATAGCTGCTTCACTTCTTTTTTGCAATAAATAATTGTAAAAATTATTGTTCAACTCATAAATTCGGTTCATTCGGATGTATTCTGATTCGGCAGAAGGCAGTTGAGACAGTCTTCCGTCAACATTTAGCAACTGTTCTTTCAATTGATCTAACTGGAATTTTTTCTGCATCAAACGAGATTCAATATTGGCAGCCAAAATTTGTTTATTGGTTATTATCTGTTCTATTAATAATTTATAAGAAGTACTACTATCACTTGCTTGTGTTTCTAATCTTTTTTTCTGGGCATATAAGCTCATTAATTCAGTAATGGATCGATACAGTGGGTCTTGTACGTTCACATTAAGGATGTTTGGTATAAATATTTTGTCTATATCCGAATTGTTTAAGTTTTTAATGGTTTCTGAATAGAAATTATACTCAAACTGAACTTCAACAAATTCTTTTTCAATATCGTTTGATTGAGGTATTAAAGTGTTGGAATTAATTTGTAGTTTTTTATTGTTGTTTAGCCCTTTGAATTCTTCAATTTTATTTTCGGTAGAACGTAAATCACCTGAAATATCTTTTAATTGTTCGTCAACAAATTTTATGGTATTGGTGGCTATTTCACTACTTTCTTTCAATCCATTTTCAATGTAATATTGCATCAACGCATTAATAAAATCAACTTCTTTTTCGATGGTTGGTCCTGTTAAACTAAATTTTAGGATGGATGATTCCATCGGTTCTGTTTCTAACTGTATACTCGTTTGATATACTTTTGCCAATGAATTTAAGTCATTTATACTAAAAGATAATAATTTTTCTTCCGTTCTTCCTTTTTCGTATTTTTCAGTTAATGTAATTTTTACATTAATACCATTTAAATCTATCCATTGGTTAAAAGAAAAAGTTTGTTGATTTTCAAATTCTTTATCTTTAGCTACAGAGAAAGAAGATACATCATTTACTTTTAGGTAATAAAAAGAGCGGTAA
>PHDR01000147.1 GCA_002841035.1 Bacteroidetes bacterium HGW-Bacteroidetes-12
TACCACAGCACTTCTGACCCTACATCTTACGGTGGTTATGGATATTTGAAAACAGTTTATTTTTTCATACTCATTTCTCACATCATTTTGTCTGTAGCAATAATTCCTTTGGTTTTAATTACATTTGTTAGGGCTTTATCAGAAGAGTATGATAAACATAAAAAAATTGCTAAAATTACGTTGCCAATATGGCTCTATGTAGCTATTTCTGGGGTAATTGTTTACCTTATGATTTCTCCTTATTACGTATAGAATATGAAAATACTAGGTATCATCCCTTCTCGCTATGCATCAACACGGTTTCCTGGAAAGCCGTTGGTTGAGATACAAGGAAAATCAATGATTCAACGTGTTTATGAGCAAGCAAAAAAAGCTTCTTCACTCTCTGAAGTTCTTGTTGCTACTGATGATGAGCGAATAAGCAAGCATGTGATTGATTTTGGAGGAAAAGTGATACTTACTTCCTCTTCTCACCAAAGTGGAACAGATAGATGTGCCGAAGTAATAAATAAAATAAATGATGCTTATGATGTTGTAATTAACATTCAAGGAGACGAACCTTTTATTAATCCAGAGCAAATTAACCAATTGTGTGCTTGTTTTGATAATCAAAACACGCAAATAGCTACATTAATTAAAAAAATAACTGCTGACGAATTATTCAATGAAAACAAACCAAAGGTTATAAAATCAGTTGATGATTTTGCCATTTATTTTAGTCGCCATCCAATTCCATTTTTTCGAGGTGTTGAAAAAGAAAATTGGTTGAAAGAACATACGTATTATAAACACATTGGTATTTATGGTTATACAACCGAAACACTTAAAAAAATCACACAATTACCGCTTTCTTTATTAGAAAAAGCAGAAGGATTAGAACAATTACGCTGGTTAGAAAATGGATATAAAATAAAAGTTGCTGAAACAAATTTAGAAGCAAATTCTGTTGATACTCCTGAGGATTTAAAAAATTTCTAACTTTTTTTATTACTTTTATACTTTCATAATCTTTCATGAAACTAGAAACCTACATAAGTCAATTACTTTTTCATCACGAATGTGTGATTGTGCCTAATTTAGGCGGTTTTGTTGGTAATTATAAGTCTGCTTACATCCAACCCTTACAACATAAATTTCATGCTCCATCCAAACAAATTTCTTTCAACAAAAATTTAACCACTAATGATGGCTTGTTGGCTCACTATGTTGCAGAAAAAGAAACCCTTAGTTACGAACAAGCCTGTAAAGAAATTGAGGCTTTTGTTTTCACATTAAAAAACACCTTGAAAACCAACAAAACGGCTCAGCTAGAAAATATTGGGGCTTTTCTGTTAGACAATGAAAATAAAATCCATTTTGAGCCAGATTTGAGTGAAAATTACTTATTAGCTTCTTATGGGCTTTCTTCTTTTCAAACATTACCGATTAAGCGCGTTTCTAATGAAGAAAAAATCACAAACGACTTAAAAATTGTTGCACAAACATCTGCAAAAATTGTTCACATCAATGAAAACAACAGAAAAAAATGGATAGCTGCAGCAATAATTACAATTCCTCTTTCATTTTTAGCTTTTTGGATACCCGCAAACTATGATTTGACGGGCAACATCAATTACGCTAAGCTTAATCCTTTTGTTGATGATTCCAATAAAGCTGTTTATACTGAACGCAAAGAACCAACAGCTTTTAATGAAGATGATTTATTATTATTAGAAGATGTACTAAAAAATGATACTAGTAAATCAACTTATCTTTCTTTTTCGTGGATAAAGGATGAACAACCTTTAGTTATTGAATTACAAAAAAACAATATTGCCGAACCCGATACTACGCTTGTTGTATCTAAACAAAAACACCTTCGATATCATATTGTTGCAGGATGTTTTTCGGAAAAGAAAAATGCCAAACGAATGGTAACCCAACTCAAAGAAAAAGGTTTTGATGCAACAATAATTGGTCAACGAAAAGGGTTGTGGACAGTTAGTTACAACAGTCATTTTTCTAGAAATCAGGCTTTAGATGCGTTGGCATCAGCAAAATCTGACAATAGTAAAGCATGGTTGTTGGAAATGTAAATTATTCAATAAGACATGATGCTTTTCATACATATCCATCAATTGAAATCTTAATGTCTATATTCTAACGTCTAGTTAATAATAGAACCACCATAAGTAAGAACATTGTAAGTCATGCTGAAATGACCGTAAAAATAGAAAACAAACTCAATCAAGGACTAGATTACATTTTTGACCAATTGAATTACGTCATTAACAAAACGGCAAGCAATGGAACAATTGCTTCTAAGTATTTTTAAGTATTCCTAAGTACTTTTAAAATTGTAAATTAGCCGTCAGATTTATGCATTGATAATTTTAAGATATTGTTTTTCCCATTTTACATAGCTAAAAGATACATGGTTTCTAAGAAATCGCACAATGTAATCAACATTATTTCTTGGATTTCTGTATCGGGTATTGCTGTTGGTACGTTGGCGTTGGTTATTGTGCTTTCTGCTTTTAATGGATTGGAAGATTTGGTTGAAAAACTCTACGCTTCTTTTGATCCTGATATTAAAATTACGGCTGTTAAAGGAAAAACTTTTAATGCGATAGATTTTCCTAAAGAAAAAATAAAAAAATTAGAGTCAGTTGCTTTCTATTCCGAAGCCATAGAAGAGGTTGTGTTGGTAAAATACATGGAAAAACAAACTGTTGCTTCTATTAAAGGAGTTCAACCTGTTTTCTACGAGATGACAGGGTTAGACACCATGCTGATTGATGGTAATTTAGCTTTAGATAATCCTAAATCGGCACTGTTGGGTTATGGAATTGCCGATCAACTTTCGTTGTATTTGAATAATATGTTGGTGGAACAAGTAAGTATTATTGTCCCCAAAAAAGGAACTAAAAAATCATTTACACCTGCCGATGAATTTACTCGAAAATATGCTACGCCAACAGGAATTTTTTCGGTTAGTCCCGATTTTGACACCAAATATGTGTTAACTTCATTGCCTTTTGCTCAAGAATTACTTTCACATCCCAATCAACTTTCGTCAGTTGAATTGAATATAAAAAAAGGAGCCGATTTAGAAAAAACAAAAGCCGCTGTTCAGGTAATTTTGGGAGATGAATTTTCAGTAAAAACTCGCTATGAGCTTAATGAATTGATTTTTAAAACCAACAAAACCGAAAAATGGATTACTTTTTTAATTCTTACTTTCATATTAGTAATCGCTTCATTTAACATTATTGGCTCTTTAACAATGTTAATTATTGATAAGAAAAAAGATGTGTGGATTTTGCGTTCTATGGGGGCTTCTGCAAAAACTATCCGTCAGTTGTTTTTTATTGAAGGAATGTTAATTAATTTTTTAGGAGCTTTTAGCGGAATGTTGCTTGGAGCATTTTTTTGTTGGTTGCAAATTACCTTTGGTTTGCTTCGGTTAGAAGGTGGTGTTGTTGAATTTTATCCTATGAAATTAGAGTTGCTCGATTTCTTTTATATCTTCATAATTGTTGTATTAATTGGATTGCTTGCCGCTTGGTATCCTGTTAGGGTTCTTACCAAAAAACATTTATAGCAGTATGGGGCAGGCAATTATAGGTCTTTTTATTTTGTGTACACCTGCACTTTTTCTTGTAGCAGCCTATTTATTTTATAAAAATTCAGCTATTCAGGCTTTTGTTCAAAATAAGTTGGTTTGGAAAAATCCGATCGACAAAGCACAGTATGATTATATTGACAAACTTTTGAGTAGTCAGTTGTGTTTTTTTAAGTTACTTTCTGTTAATGGAAAAGCAAAATTCATACATCGAACATTAAAGTTTAAGGAGTCTAAAAATTTTATTGGTAAAGATGAACTAGAGGTTACCGAAGATATGAAGTTAATTATTTCTGGAGCTTCTATTCAGCTTACTTTTGGATTAGACTATTATATGTTAGAAAACATCAAAGGGTTTTATATTTATCCTACTGTTTTTTATAATAGAATGATGAAATTAAAACTAAGGGGAGCTACTCCTCCTTCTGGAAATATGATGCTGAGCTGGAAACACGTTGAACTTGGTTTTATGCAGCCCAACGATAAATACAATCTTGCTTTGCACGAAATGGCTCACGCACTCAAACTAAGCATAAAATATTCCGATAATTTTGATGCTAATTTTTATAGATATATTAATGAATGGAAATCCGTAGGGATGCCAGAATTCCAAAAAATGAAACACGCTGATGATAGTTTTTTACGAGAGTATGCCGCTGTGAATATACATGAATTTTTTGCCGTTTGTGTTGAACATTTTTTTGAAGTTCCAACGCAATTTCAATATAATTTACCTCATATTTATTTTCATCTTTGCATTTTACTCAATCTCGACCCTATAAATGTGTATAATGATTATAAAGTGAAAAGATAGAGGTATTAAAAAGCAATACCTACAGTAATACCTGCTCTCAAAGTCGGAGCAATTACAGGTGCGTACATTTTAACTTTATCTTTTTCTGCTTCAATTTCAATCTATTGATATTATTTTGCAACAATGAACTGAACGCCTATTGAAGCTCCAAGTCCATATTGAGCAATTGTGCCATCTAGCGTTCCAGTTGAGTTATAATGATAATTTCCGTCTGTTTGAAAACCACCAACGGTTTGTTGTTCTGATGTTAATTGTGAAAATTCTGAAGGATTTGCTGCATATTCAAAACTTGCTTAAATGAAGCTGTTTTTTAAGGGAGTTATTAACCTGACGGCAACATATACCGCAACCTCCGCCTGAGGCGGATTGGAAATTAATTAACGATTTAGTTGCGAGTATTACTCTAACTAATTATCTTTTCTAACGAAAAGCTACTAAGTTTGAGTATATCACAAAACAAAAACAAACAAATAACTTACTGTAAAACAAAGTCTTAACACCTGTATTCTATCGTCTAGTTAATTTAATTAAACAAGGCTTTCCAAATAATGTTGTTCTACATTATACATTTTTTTAAACTCATCAATAGTTTCTTGCATTTTTTCCGTTTCAGCACATTTGTTAGATTTAACACCAACCAACATCACATTTTTGCGTGTATGCTCATTAGAAATAAACTCAAATATTTTAGTTTGATAATCATGTTTCTCCATAATTAATGCTCGAATTGTATCTGTAATCATTTCATATTGTCTTTCTTTAAAAATACCATGTTTGAACAATGGATTTTCAATCGGCTTCCCTTTTGATTCTTGCCGTAATTGTTTATGGCAACAAGGAGCACAAATAATTAATTTTGCATTTGCCGAAAATCCTTTAAAAATAGCATCGTCTGTTGCCGTATCACAGGCGTGAAGTGCTATTAACACATCTATTTTTGAATCTCCAAATTTTTGTATGGTATTTTGTTCAAACACTAAATTATTAAACCCACAAGTTGTTGCTGTTTTGTTACAAAAATCAACCAATTCTTTACGTTGTTCTATACCTTTAATTCGAACATCCATCTTTTTTTGATTTACCAAAAAATCATACAATGCAAAGGTTAAATACCCTTTTCCTGAACCCATATCCACAATATGAATAGGAGAAGAAAGTGTTGTGTTTTTAAGTAAGCTTTCAATAATTTCAAGGTATTTGTTTATTTGTTTGAATTTGTCTGCCATTTTAGGAATAACAGTTCCTTTTTCGTCAGTAACACCCAAAAGTGATAAATATTTACCTAACTCAGCTCTCTTTTTCTTTGGAATATCATGCGATTCAGGTGGTTTTTTATCAAAACTTGGAGGGAAATTAACTGTTGTTGCTTTTCCTTTTTTTGAGAATTGAATGGCATAATCATATCCCAAAGTGAAAAGCCTGGCTGTTTTAAATTTTTTATTAATTAATTCCAAAAGTTCATTCCGAACCTCATCAAATGTATAGTTTTTAACCTGATCATTGGTTTGATAATGATAGGTCAACGAAAAAACGGGTTGATTTTTAATGGTAATCAATCGGATGTAAACATTCATCAGTCCATCACTTTTAGAAGTGGGCTTGCTTAGGGTTATTTTAACAAAAGTTTCATTGGCAAAGCTTTCGTTTAATTTTTCAATAAAAAGTCTCAATTCATTCATTCCGCTAAATTATAACTAATGTATGTGAATTTTAGCAAAACAAAAAAGAATTTAAACACATGGTTTCTGTCTAATTTATAAAATCAAAAAAAGTTAACTAATTTTGTTGCTATGAAAAAGCGTTACTATATATTATTTTTCATTACCTTTTTAAGCTTCTGCAACAATGTTTTCTCACAATGTGCAATGTGCAAGGCTGTGGTGGAGTCTGATTTGGAATCTGGTGGTAAAACTGCTCTTGGAATTAATAATGGCATCTTATACTTAATGATTATTCCTTATCTTTTAATTGCCTTAGTAGGATTTTTCATCTATAAAAATTACAAAAAAAACAGTTCCTCGATTGAAAATCATGAGCAGTAAATCATTTACTACTTTCTTTATTTTTTTTTTACTTTGTCTATTCAGTAAAGGACAACCTCATGTTTTTGAAAATGAGTTTAAAACAAGTTTTAACTCAAAACCAAAGTTTGAATTCAAATTTGATTCGAGGTTTTCATTTCTTCGAAACACCAATGTAAAAACAACAGGCATAAAAATAGGACTCAGTTTTAATAAAAAATTTAATGTTGGTTTAGGATTTAATCGATTATTAGTAAATGCTAAATCTGAAATAATTGAACAGACAGATACCATTCCTGTCAACCTAAATTATTATTATTTTTCACCTTATTTTGAATATGTTTACTTCACATCAAAAAAATGGGAATTTAATCTTTCCACCCAAATCGGATTAGGCTCTGCAGAATATAATTTCACCAATTTTGAAGGAAAAAAAGACTCAAAAAATAGAACTACCATTTTGTCTTATGAACCTGCTATGCTTATTGATTATAAAATAATTAAATGGGTTGGATTGGGTTTAGGCGTTGGATATCGGTTGGTTTTTTATAAAAACGGGGAGGTGAAAGAACATTTTTCATCACCTATATATGTAATTAAACT
>PHDR01000148.1 GCA_002841035.1 Bacteroidetes bacterium HGW-Bacteroidetes-12
AATTGGTAGTCATATTTCCTGTTCTCAACCAAATAATTTTAGGAGGGCATCCATAAATGTTTGCAAAATCAGAAAAATCAGCATCAAAAGTTACTATGCAGAAATCATTTTTTTTGACATACTTCCATATTGCTTTATCGGTAGCATTTGTTAAATTTATATCATTAACCTGTTTTGAATTAGGATATAAATAATTTATTTTCTTTATAACACGAAAAGAAATATTTTGGTCAACTAATAGTTTCACTATACAACCCTTATTCTACCTTCTCTATTTGCAGCATAAGCTAAACACGCATCTATACTTTTTTCAGTTAATTCTGGAAAATCTTTTATTATTTCCTTTTTAGTCATTCCGTTGATAACCAGTTTAAAACATCATAAACAGATATTCGAGTACCTGATACGATTGGTTTCCCAAATCTTATTGATGCGTTTAATGTTATATATTCTCTATAGTCAATCATGCCGCTAATTTACGTTTTTTTTGCAGGTTAAAGATATAGTTTTTTAAGCACTCACAGTTTCTAATTCTCTATCTATTTTTTTAAACAAACCTTGCAACACTTTTCCTGGACCAACTTCTGTAACGGATGTTGCTCCATCTGTGAGCATATTTTGCATGGTTTGTGTCCACCGAACAGGAGCAGTAAGCTGAGCAATTAAATTTTGTTTTATTTCAGCAGGGTCAGAAACAGGTTTTGCATTTACGTTTTGATAGATAGGACAAACAGGAGCATTAATTTGTGTTTGATGAATGGCAGCAGCTAATTCTTCTCTTGCTGGCTCCATTAGCGGAGAATGGAATGCTCCACCCACAGGAAGTAGCAATGCTCTTCTTGCTCCAGCTTCTGTTAGTTTTTCACACGCTTTTTTAACTGCTTCCACCGAACCAGAAATCACTAATTGACCAGGGCAGTTATAGTTTGCAGGAACAACTATACCATCAATTTCGCTGCAAATTTTTTCAACCACTTCATCTTCCAAACTAAGAATAGCCGCCATAGTTGATGGTTCTTTTTCACAGGCTTTTTGCATTGCCAATGCTCTTGCTAACACCAATCTTAACCCATCTTCAAACGATAGTGCATTTGCAGCAACTAAAGCAGAAAATTCACCCAATGAATGTCCAGCAACCATATTGGGTTTAAACGCACTTCCTAGTGTTTTGGCTAAAATTACCGAATGTAAAAAATGGCGGGTTGGGTAACTTTCGTTTGCTTTAAATCTTCTTCCGAACCATTAAACATAATGTCGGTAATGTTAAAACCTAATATTTCATTGGCTTTTTCAAATAAATTTTTGGCTAAATCAGAACTTTCGTATAGCTCTTTGCCCATACCTACAAATTGAGAACCTTGACCTGGGAAAACGTATGCTTTCATAAAAAAGTGAATTAATTTATAAGGCAAAATTACATTTTTAGAAACAGTTAATAAACTAAATATAAGCTAAAAATTTAGCAAACTTAAAAAGTAATTTTTTTAAATCGTATTTTTCTTACTTTTACGGTTAGTATGAATACCAAAACCATCCGTATCATCATCATTTTTGCTGTGGTTTCCCTAGTAGGGATGATTGCTACTCAAATTTTTTGGGTAAAAAATGCCTATAATTTAGAGGAAAAGCAATTTAATGACAGAGTTCACTTAGCGTTGACCAATGTTACCCGAGAGTTGTTGAAAATTAACAAAGATGAATCGGTGTTGATGAATCCTGTGAAGCAAATTAGTTCCAATTATTTTACTACCATTATAAACGATACTGTTCATCCTTATTTATTAGAAACACTGCTAAAAAAACATTTTACCAATCGTAATTTGAATATCGATTTTGAGTATGTGATTTATGATTGTTTCACTGATTCTGTTGTGTTTGGGAATTACATTTCCATTGCAGAAACCGATAAAGACGAACTTCAAGCTGTTTCTTATAATATGGAATGGGATAAAGACGGACACTATTTTGGCGTTTATTTTCCCACCAAACAAAATTACATCATGAATAAAATGGGAATTTGGATTTTTTCATCTTCCATCATTCTCATTATTATCATGTTCTTTTCCTATACCATTAATATTATATTGAAGCAAAAGCGACTTTCTGAAATTAAAAACGATTTTATAAACAACATTACCCATGAATTTAAAACACCTATTTCTACCATTTCGCTCTCGGCAGAAGTACTGCTTAATCCAGCTATTATTAACCAACCCGAAAGATTGAGAAACTATGCTAAAATTATTCAAGACGAAAATAACCGTTTAAAAAATCAGGTGGATAAGGTGCTTCAATTAGCTACCATTGAACGAGATAAACTAAAATTGGAAAATGAACCCATAGATATTCATCAATTAATTAACGATTCCGTTAAAAGTTTTGAATTGTTAATAAATCAACAAGAAGGAAAAATTATTTCTAACTTAAAGGCAACAAACTATATATTTTATGGCGATAAAGTACACATATCTAACATATTATACAATTTAATTGATAATGCTATTAAATATTCACCTGAAAAACCCGAAATTAACATTTCCACATCGCCTTATAAAGATGGTATTGAAATTAGTGTTAGAGATAATGGTATTGGTATTTCTGATGAAGCTCATAAACAAATTTTTGAAAAATTTTATAGAGAACCAACAGGAAATGTGCATAATATTAAAGGTTTTGGATTAGGGTTAAACTACGTAAAAACAATAGTTGAAGCCTACAATGGAACAGTTCGATTAGTGAGTAAAAAAGGAGAAGGTTCTACTTTTATAATTAAACTACCACTAAAGATGTAACAATGTGAAAATTATCAATTAAAAAAAATATGACTAAAGAAAAAAAAATACACATTTTATTAGCCGAAGATGATACCAATCTTGGGTTTGTTGTGCAAGACAACCTTAAAGCCATAGGTTATGATGTTACTCTTTGTTTAGATGGAGAGCAAGCATTAAAAACATTTGTTAACAATACATTTGATGCTTGTATTTTAGATGTGATGATGCCTAAAAAAGGAGGTTTTGAGGTAGCCGAAACCATCAGAGAAATTAACAAAGAAATTCCTATTATTTTTTTAACAGCCAAATCCTTGCAACCAGACAAGGTAAAAGGATTTACAGTTGGTGCAGATGATTATATTACAAAACCTTTTGATTTTCAGGAGTTTTTGCTTCGTTTGGAAGCAGTACTCAGAAGGAGTAATGTGTTAATTGACAAAGAAGAAGAAAAGGTGTTGTTTTATACGATTGGGAAATACCAATTTGATGTGAAAAATCAACTTTTAACATCAAAAGAAGATGAGCGAAACCTCACTAAAAAAGAAGCTCGAATTTTAACTTATTTATGTGCACATCAAAATGATATTGCTCCACGAGAACTTATTCTAAAAAATATTTGGGGCAATGATGATTACCTCAGTGGAAGAAGTATGGATGTGTTTATTTCTAAGCTACGAAAATATTTAGCAGATGATGATAGCATTACCATCAACAATATTCATGGAGTTGGATTTAAGCTGGAAGTGAAAAGTTAATCAACCACAGAAGTGTCATTTTCTTTTTCTTCGGTAACACACTCAATATCTTTCTTGGTAAGATAGTAAACATTGATAATAATAATTGCAGTGTTGGTAATTATTATGGGCCAAGAGAAATCCAAAAGAACCCCATAGGCAACAAAAAGGGTACAGCCCATCGTGTTTAACATACGTAGTTTTTTTATGTTTTTCATTAAAAATGAGCCTAAAACAAGCAAAGAGGCAAAGTATCCAATAAATTCGGTAGTTGAAATTCCTAAATTTTCCATAATTAGCTGAGATTAAAATGTTGACTTGCCATATTAGTTATTTCATCTCCAATAGCAAGGCAGGCTGTAGCTGCTGGAGATGGTGCGTTGAGCACGTGTATGCTTTTATCTTTATATTCTATTCTAAAATCGTCTTTTGTGTCGCCATTTTCATTGAGCAACATTGCTCTAACGCCAGCTCTTCCAGGTTTTATGTCTTCCATTGTTAGTGAAGGAATTAAGCGTTGTAAGGTTTTTAAAAACAGTTTCTTCGAAAAAGCCCTTCTATATTCGTTGATGGCAAATTTTGGATTATTAAATAAAAGTTTCCAAGTTCCTTTGTAGGTTAGTGCATCAAAAGTATCTTTAAAACTAAAATCCGTTTTCCCATAACCTTCTCTTTTAAAAGTCATTACTGCATTTGGACCACATTCAATATCTCCTGTTGTCATTCGAGTAAAATGTACACCTAAAAAAGGAAAATCAGGATTAGGTATTGGATAAATAAGGTTTTTAACTTTATGTTTGGCTTCATTAGTTAATTCATAATAATCACCTCTAAAACCAACTACTTTTTCCTTTAAATTTATACCATCTTTTTTTGCTAATCGATCGGCTTGCAAGCCCCCACAAAAAATCATATTTTTTGTTAAATAGGTGTTTTTTGAAGTAACAACTTTTGTGTTTTCTACAGAATGTTTATAAGAAATTACTTCTTCTCCTAACACAATTTTGCTTTGGGGTTGAATTGTTGTAACTAATTCGGCTAATTTTTCGGTTGTACTTCTAAAATCAATTATTCCTGTGCAAGGTACCCAAATACCACCAATGCCGTCTACAAAAGGTTCAATTTCTTTTAATCTTTTTGCATCAATTTTTTCAATTCCTTCGGTATTATTGGCAATCCCATTTTCAAAAATTTTGTTCATAAAAGGAAGTTCCATTTCATCAACAGCAACAACAACTTTCCCACAAATATCGTGTTTAATGTTGTGTTCTTTTGCAAAAGCAACTAATTGTTTTCTGCCATCAACACAAGTTCGGGCTTTTGCAGAGCCTGGTTTATAATAGAGTCCAGAATGAATTACGCCTGAGTTATTTCCTGTTTGATGATTGGCTAAACAGGGTTCTTTTTCTATTAAAATAAGCTTTAAATTAGGGTATTTTAATTGAATTTTATAAGCAGTTGCAGCTCCAACAATCCCACCACCAACTATTATTATATCATAAGTGTTCACAAAAAATAGTTTTGATTTTAATAAATGCGAATGTATCAACAATTTTTATCTTAGTTGCACTATTTAAAGAAGAACTTTTTAAATGGCAACTATTTTAATTATACGCAGCTCGCTTTTTAGGGTAATAGAAAAGTTAATTCATTGTCTGGTATCAAGGTTTATCCTAATCCTGCACAAACCCAATTTACAGTAACAGGGATTACCGAAAACAGCAATATTACCGTAACGGATATGATGGGCAAAGTGGTTTATCAAACAACAAGCACCACTGCCAACCAAATACAAATAAATGCCACCAACTGGGCAAAAGGGCTCTATATCGTACAAGTAAAAGGCAATCAAAGTTCGACAGCTTTAAAAATTATTAAAAAATAAAACATCACTTTTTAAAGTGTTTTTACTCAACAAATCTTGTGAAATTTGCAAAAAAAAAGCCTCAAAAATAGGTGTAAACAGTTTGTTGTTAGGTTGTTAAACTCAAAAAAATGCGTTTACTTTGGAGGGTAAAAGGAATAGATTTTTCCCTTTACCAAGAAATAACCCAACACTTGTAATAAATGCGGGAAATTGTTTACCTTTATAAATTAAATACGTATGAAAGCACCAACTTAATAGTAACCACATAACAATTTACTTTTTAATTATTTAACACTTTTTATCATGAAAAATATATTTTTCACCCTACTCTTGCTTTTTTTTGCACTAAAAATAACGGCACAACAAACCCCGGAGTTTAAATTTTATTTGGCTTTTGAAGATGCTACCAACACAAAAGATACGCTTTGGTATATTTTGGATTCCACAGCTACTGTTGGAATGGATACAGCTCTAGGAGAAATTCCTCAAGATTTAACCTCTTCTGCTTTTCATGTTTATATGTATATATATAATACCCCTGATTCAGGAAAAACGCTTGCTTATCCTTCTATATCTTGCGGTTTTGGTAGTCAAATACGTGCACAAAATTATGTCTATCCAGTAATAGTACGGTGGGATACTTCGTTGTTGTTTAACCACAATTTATCTTGTAATTTTAATGAAGTAATATTTGATAACGAATGGTTCTTTTTCGCAAACAGTCATAACGACCCCATTAATGGAGGATTCAGCCTGCTATTGCAAGATTCTGTAGTGTTACCTTGGTTTTCTTGGGGCAGTCAAGATCATTTTCCCTTAATTTTTATTTTAAATGATAATCCTACTTTAAGTGTTCAGGGAAAGATTGGCTCTGTTGATGATGTCAAAGTTTATCCTAATCCTACTACTAATGAATTTACGGTAGAAATTGATGCTAAGCAATCCGCTTCTGTTCAACTTGTTTTAATTGATATTAGGGGAGTTATCGTTCAACAAGTTGCTACTACAACTAATAAAACAACGATTAATTTACAAGAGTTGCCACAAGGAGTTTATTTTTTAGAGGTGTTAAGTAATGCACAAAAAGTAACCAAAAAAATAATTAAATATTAATGGAAAGAGAAATAATTAACTCTTCTCTTTTGGGATGCTATTGCTTATAAAACAACACCGAAATAAAATACATGACTACAGGGGTTCTTTTAAACGCTATTTCTGGTGCTTATTTTAGCAATGCCAAAATTCATAGTAATTACACAGGAATTTTTGCAAATGCCTCACTTGTGTTTTTAAGAAACGGCAGTAAAGTTTATGGGAATAACGGTAATGGATTAGAACTTTATGGTGTTTATAATTCTGTTACCCGAAGTTTTAATTCTATGCTCACCGTAGGTGATTTGGGCTGTGGTTCTATTTACAATAATAACAAAGGAGTTTATGCAAAAAATACCATTTTAAACATTGATGCAATACAACATTCTATCAACCTAGGAGATATGAATGTGATTCCTAATCAATTCTATGGGAATACAAACCTAATGTTCGATGTTTGTTATAGTTTTGGTGCTAGGGCACCTTTTCAAATAAATGCCAAAGGTAATTATTGGGGAGCATCGGTAATCACACCAAGTGAATATTCTATTGT
>PHDR01000149.1 GCA_002841035.1 Bacteroidetes bacterium HGW-Bacteroidetes-12
TCCACAATAAATGGCAAATTAGCTACAGTAAATGCTTCCTGAACAACTGATTCAACTGATGGGGTTTCTTCGTTTACCAACATACTACTAGATGAACCACCTCCACTTGCACAGTTCATGCACGATGTAGCTGAAAAACAAGTAGAATGACTAGTTGTAACCAACGCTATGTTTTGAGGATTTCCAAATTCTCCAGGACATCCGTTACCTACTATCGAGTATTCACTTGGAGTGATAACCGAAGCACCCCAATAGTTGCCCTTTGCATTAATTTGGGATGGTGACCTTGCACCAAAACTATAGCAAACATCAAACATTAAATTAGTGTTTCCATAAAATTGATTGGGTATAACATTCGCATCCCCTCTATTTATAGAGTGTTGTATTGCATCTATGTTTAAAATTGTATTTTTTGCATAAACGCCATTGTTACCATTGTTATAGATAGAACCACAACCCAAATCGCCAACGGTTAGCATAGAAGTAAAACTTCGGGTAACAGAATTATAAACGCCATAAAGTTCTAATCCATTTCCGACATTATCATACACCTTAGTGCCGTTTCTTAAAAATACAAGCGATGCATCTGTAAAAATTCCTATGTTGTTGATGTGTATCTTCGCATTGCTAAAATAAGCACCTGACGTTTCGGAAAGATGAACGCCATAATTCATAGATTTTATTTCTGTATTTGTAATTGTTAGCACATTAGCACTGCCAAACACACCAATATTGGCTGATTGAAAAACACCTCCTGTTATGTTTAGGGCGTGTACATTGGCTAATTCCACACATCTATCCAACACCGTATTAAAATTAGTTGATTGTAGGGTATAAGGCGTTAGCGATGTGCCGTTTGAAACCGTAATGCCATTTTGGAGTTGGTTAAAATCACAACCATTTATGAAAAAACTTACCGGGTTTTCTATGATTAACCCTATGCTGGTGTTGTTTGGATTCGTTAATGGATTGTAAGTAGAAGCAACCGAAGTGAGAGCAACATTATCTAAATAAATGTGCGTGTTGAAGTTGTAAAAAATCATACCTACATTGAGCGTAACCGATATGTCTGTTAACATAAGGGTTGTGTTTGGTGCTAATTCTATGAATTTATGGGTTTTGTTTTTTCCAGTAAAATTCATAACCACCGTAGAAGGTATAATTAACTGATGAACGGGAAAAAAATGATAATAACCATCACGGTTGTGTACCCAAGTTGCATTAGCATCAAATATTATTTTTCCTTTTACTTCTACTCTTGCTGCATTTCCTGATATGGATGTTGCTCCTACTAATAATCCTTTGCCTGATTGGTTGTTGTTGTAATACACGGTTGCTCCTTCTTCTATTATTAATATGGCTCCCGGCTTTAATATTAACTCAGCTCCATCATCAATTATAAGTGTTGTGCCAGCAAACAAATGCAATCTTGCTCCACTTTCTAATTCCATTTTTGAACCACTTTTTAAATGCAAGGTGCTGTTGTTTTGTACATTTACCGTAGCATTTTGTTCCACATGAAAGTAAGAGCCTGTTTGCAAGGTTAAAACGGTTGGGTCAACAAAATCATTATTAGCTGTTATAAATTGTTTGTTTGATGTGCCTGATTTATCAATTTTTAAAGTTTTTCCTGGTTTTAAGTTCAACGAATAATTAGAGGAATTAACAATGTTTGGAGAAAGAATAATATTACCTGTATAACGCGTATCATTGTTCACATTATAATCGTCCATGCTAATTTTTACAGTTAGGCTGCTATCAATATTAAAACTTAAAATTTTAACAGAAATACCATTAAGAAAAATAGGAGAAAGCGTATCATTTACTTTATTGAAATATTGAATATTAGCGATTGCAGGATTCGACCCTAAATCTATTGTATCGCCAACTGTAAACATCATATTATTGCCAAAAGCACCATAGGTAAATCCTCCATCTTCTTTGTATACAATTCGGTGCTCATTTTTAACTCCATTCGAAGTATTATTATTATAATGATCATGATAGTCAATTTTATTGATTGTGGGAGCACTGATAAAATCATTTCTTAATAATGCATTTGGTGAATGGGGGCTTAACGGGTTAATTTCATTTCGCACAAAATTGTAGGTAACACCATTCCAGACTTCAGGAGCTGTTGGTTCAGGGTCGCTATATTGATTACTATAATCAAAATGTCCATTTTTATTCAAATATTTGAATTTATTTGTGTGCTGTGACGCAACGCCAATGCCGTTTAATCTTGATTGTGCAAGATTTTCAATGTAAACACCAAGACCACGAGGAGCTTTGGGAAGGGAATCGGAAGTGCCATTAAAAATAAATCCTTCTCGATTGTCAAACGTATTTTTTCCTTGATGGTTTTCTAACCATAAATATTGATTAATTACATACGGCAATTTTATCCGAATTACATCTCCTGTTGTAGCAAAATCTTTTAATATATAAATTCCTCCATTCTGTATGTCTGTGATAGTATCTATTTGCGTATTAATTTGAGTAGCACCCGTAGTAAGCTCTATCCACCCTAAATACCAACGCTCCCAAGCCAAAGCTGTTTCAAAAACATGAGGACCTCCGCTTTTCATCATACCCCACCCAAAATTAGTATAAAACTGTCTACCAACTAACCCATTTGCAGCATTGTAATGTGGTGAGTTATATAGTTGATGACCTAATTCATGATAGAAAGCTGTTCTTCCTAACCCATTAATTCCGCTGAATGTGGTATAGCCATGCTTTATTTGGTATGTATTGCTTAAACTATCCGTAAACGCTTTGAATGGAATATTTGCTACTGAAGTATTTGAATAAGGATTTTTACATAATGTGTTGGGATATTGAGGTAACAGTGGAGGATTAGGATCTAATGCACAAGTTTGATTGTTGTACCTAAAAACCAGCACTACATAATCAACTATATTGTCGGGGGGATAATTAACCGTATCGGTATTATCAAAGGCATAAGCAGGTTGGTTTTTTCTATTGTCATACGGACTCCAATCATAGTTAGGATATTTAACGGCTATTGAATCCATTACCCAATTCGAATAATTCCACCATCCACCAAAACCTGAGTTATCGTTTACGATGTCAGCTGGTACATTAATTCGTTCGGGAAAAACATCAGCTACAATTTTAAGTGGATTGCCACTAGGTAAACTCATCTGATAATAATAGTTAGAGATACTTTTGTCAGTATTGGTTGGTGAAAACTGATTGATATTGGTGTAAAAGGTTTCGTTAATATTGGTTGGGAAAGTATTTAAACTATCTCCATTCATATCGTAATAGGGCCAAATACTTACAGTCGTATCTCCTGTGTTTGGATTAACGCCTCCTATTTTATTATTATCGTTGGTAAAACCTGCATAAATTACTAAAATTCTCAAATCTCCTTTAGGCGTAAACACATTGCCAAAAGTACTACTCACAAAAGCTGCTTCTGAATAATTTTCGTAATTTTCAAAAAACAAGGAGTCGATATCACATTCAAAATCGGTTTGTGCTTTTACAGACTGAAAAATTAAACTTGAAACTATTAAAAACACAAGTATTGTCCTACTTTTCCATCCATAGATGGAGTTGTTTATTATTGTTATTGTTTTCATATTGTTATAAAATTAAAAGTTGAATAAATACATTTGTTATAAACCTAAATGATTAATAAAACCGATGCGATAAAATGCATTGAATTAAGCATTTAGACTATCAACAAATGATGATTTTTTTTACTGTTTCACTACTTTAAGAACAGTAGTTGAAGTTAAACCTTTTATAGTTACAAGATACAATCCATTAGCCCAAGAAGAGGTATTTACCATATATGACGATGAAGGTGAATTGAATTGATAAATAATTCTTCCGGTAACATCTAAAATTGAAATAATAACATTTTGCTCCAATCCATTAATGGTAAGCTGATGATGAAAAGGATTAGGATAAATGATAATACTATCAAATATCGATATTGACTCATTACTATCATTAATAACTGTTGGAAATTCCATTTTTTTATAATTGAATAAAAAAATATCATTTCCTCCAAGAGGTCCGCTGGTTACGTATCCATACATCAAATAATTACCATTGGCATCCACCAACACTTTTTTAACTTGTTCATGAAGTTCTTCAGTAAAACTCCAACGGGGCAAAATGGTGTCGAATTGCACCGCACCACATTTATCAGTGAAAAACAATTGTATGTCCCGTCCATATTGGGGTATATATTTTTGGTTTACATACAACCAATTATTATTGGCATCTATCGGTTGAAAATCATCTTTTGCTTTACTAAAAGCACTATCACAAGTGCTAATAATATTACCTAATAAATCTAAGAAAACAAGTTTTCGAGGAGAATTACTAATGCTCATAGAAACACCATCTACTATCAATTCTGTTTTATTAAATGACTTTCTTAAGTAAACTGGAAAATACATAGGAACAGTAACTGTATCAATTTGAGTTAAATTGCTATTAATCATTAACAGGTTGTTGATGCTGTCGCCAAGCAATACGTAAATGATATTGTTAATTACCTCTAATCCTTTTATAGGTTTAGTTATGTTGTCAATTCTGTTTAGCACATTAAAATTAGTATCTATTTTAATTAATGAATTAGCATTATTGAATTTAACAAGGCTTAATAATTTATTGTCTGGAGTTGAAATTAACCTAGAAACAGCACTTCCAAAAACTGAAGTGTCTTGTATTGTATAAAGCGTGTCTCCATTAGAGTTAAGTTTTGCAAACATACTAGCAACTGATGTACTCCAAATGTTTAGTTTGTTTCCACCTACAATTATTTCCCCTGACAAAGTTTCTGTAATCATAAGAGGATTAAATCCAAAATTCATCCCAACATTAAAAATATGCCATCTTTGCCATAAAATATTACCCGATGTATCAATTTTAGAAAAATATACTCCTATTGAATCACCAGCAGATGTTCCTAAAGAAAGATAATTTCCATCATTGGTTATGATAAAATCTTTAGCTAAATCGGTACCATTTGTACCTAAAGTAGTTTGCCAAATAAATTGGGCATTACTACTTAAGGTAAATAAGGCTAAATAAAAGGTTAATATGTAACGTAAAAAAGGTTTCATGTGTTTTAAGTGGTTTTTTTCATACGCATTTGTTTTATAAAAGTAATATAAAAATCCCAATATATTAACGAGGGTTTGGGTTATTTCTCGGAAAAAAAGTTTGTGTAGTATTTTACAAATATAAAACAGTTTTTTTAATTATCCATATATAAATAGGAATAAATATAGGGTAATTTAAAAAGTCCTTTTTTTATTCTTTTGTTTTATGGTTAAAGAAAATGACATCAAACTATTTTTATTAATAGGTCGAAGAATAAAAGAGTTAAGAAAAAGTAAAGGTTATTCCAGTCAGGAAACTTTTGCTTATGATGCCGAAATACCGAGAGCCTTATATGGCAAATATGAAAAAGGTTCAAATTTAACTGTTGCGAGTCTCTTTCGAATCATTAAGTTTCATGGAATAACTTTTGAAGATTTCTTTTCAAAAGGGTTTGATGAATTATTCGAATAATAATTTCTTCCTTACAAATCTAGATTTTTTTTTTATCTGCTATGATAGAAATACATCTCTACATAATAGATTAAAATAAATAGAAAAGCCTTAAATAAAAGTTATTTAAGGCTCAATTAGTTTTTAATAATTTTTTGAACTACTTCTTCATTCTCAATTAGTATTTCTAAAAAATAAACCAAAGCGTATCTTTTGTGTTGGTAGCATCTTCAAAAGCCAAATAAAATTTAAACTCCGGTGGTTGTTGTGCCGTTATTTTTAGTGCAAAAAAAAAGCAAGAGTATCGTAAATAATATATTTTTCATAATAATAAAGAGTTATGTAATTAAAAAGTAAATTATTGTGTCGTTACTACTAAGTTGGTGCTTCCATACATATTTGATTTATAAAGGTAAACAATTCCCCATATTTGCTACAAGAGTTGGGTTATTTCTTGGTAAAATGTTGTTTTACAGTGTAAATATATAAAATATTTTACATAATGTAATATAATTATGTAAACAATTACATACTTTTTACTTTACATTTTTGTAAAATGATTTTACACAAAGGAGAAATAATAGAAAAAGCAGTAAGAATAAAAAGATTTCCTATTACTTTATTAGCAAAACGATTAAAAAAAAGTAGAAGGTATATTTATGATATTTTTGAAAAACAAGACGTTCCTTTAGATTTAATTTTAAAAATTGGTAAAATTATTCAACACGACTTTTCTAACGATTTAAAAAACTTATCCAAAATTCCTAAAGAATATCAATTAGAAGTTATCACAGAACCTGATATTTCTTTTGAAGATGTAAATTATTGGAAATCTAAATATTTTGAGTTGTTAGAACAACGCAAACAGCTTTTAGAAACTAAGCTGGAGGAATATTTTAAAAGAAATAAATCTTAAATTTAGAATACCACTTTCTTTAAAGAGAACTTCGAGGAAGTTCTCTTTTTTGTTTTACTCTTAAGAGTAATAAAAATCCTAGTATAAAAAATACAATAAGCATTAATACAGAGCTGCGAATACTGAAAAAACCTTCAATAAGTCCAAAGAAAAAAGTACCTATTACTACTCCCATTTTTTCAAGAACATCATAGAAACTGAAATAGGAAGTGTTATCTGTTGTATCGGGTAGCATTTTAGAATAGGTTGAGCGTGATAATGATTGTATTCCTCCCATCATCAAACCAATTACGCCTGCAATAATATAAAAATGAAGCGGTGTGTAAACAAACTGAAATGCAGCAACACAAATCATTGCCCAAATGAACACTACAATTTGAAGTGTTTTTATGTTGCCTATGTGTGTTGATAAATAAGCCATTAAATGTGCTCCTGCTATTGCAATAAATTGGATTACTAAAATGCTGATGATTAAACCTGTTTGCATTTCTGCTTCGCTTTTCCATGCAATTTCCTTAGTTCCAAAAAAAACTGCCATCAGCATTATTGTTTGAACGCCCATG
>PHDR01000150.1 GCA_002841035.1 Bacteroidetes bacterium HGW-Bacteroidetes-12
CTTTCAGAATATTTTGTGTTTTTTATCTGATCTGCCCTTCAAAAAGCCATGTCTTTGGTTTAAATTCTAAGCATTTCTGTTTAATTTGGTTTGAAAATTTTTTCCAACCCTATAATTTGTTAAAAAAAATCGGTTTCTTACTCAAAATCTTTATAAAGTAAATATTTTTTTCTTACTGACTTAAAGGAAATAAGTCCTTTTTGCCATGTGGCTTTTATTTCTTCTTCTGTTTTTCCTGCTTTGATTTGCATTTGAAGTTGGTTAGTTCCAGCTAATAAATTAAACATCTCATTAAAAAAACCTTCTTTTTCTGGAAAATCTTTATAGCTATTAATTAACCAAAACAAGTTAATGCTTTTACTTCCTCTCATATAAATAGCTCCATAATCGGTTAAATCATGCCCAAAACATTGTTGATTTTTATATTTTGGATCTTTTGCTCCTTCCATACTTTTTGGTGTAAAAGTAAATTTGTCTGATTTCATTGTTGGATGTCCGATTATCTGAAAAGGTTTTTCTGTTCCTCTACCAACGCTAATTGGAGTTCCTTCAAATAAACACAATGAAGGATACAAATAAACAGCACTCATGGTTTTTAAGTTTGGCGAAGGATTAATAGGCAATTCATAAATAGTGTTGTGGGTATAGTTTTTTATAGGAATGATAGTTAACGTGCATTGAACACCGTTTTTTAGCCATTTTTCGCCATTCAGCATTTGAGCATATTCTCCAATGGTCATTCCGTGAACAATTGGCACAGGATGCAACCCAACAAATGACTTATACTTTTCTTCCAAAATTGGTCCATCAACAAAATGTCCGTTTGGATTTGGTCTATCTAAAATAACCAGCCGAATATTATTTTCGGCACACGCTTCCATCACATAATGCATGGTTGAAATGTAGGTGTAGAACCTTGCTCCCACATCTTGAATATCAAAAATCATTACTTCAATTCCTTTCAATTGTTCAAGGGTTGGTTTTTTGTTGTTTCCATAAAGGGAAATCAATGGTAATTTTGTTTTAGCATCTATGCCTGAGGCTACTTTTTCTCCAGCATCAGCTTCTCCTCTAAATCCATGTTCTGGGCTAAAAACCTTCACAATATTTATTCCTAATGTTAATAATGAATCAACTAAATGCGTGTTGTTTATGGTTGAAGTATGGTTGGCAACAATACCAACTTTTTTAAAGTTCAAAAATTTAATGTATGCATCTGTTTGTGCTGCACCAGTTATTATTGGCAAGTCTGGTTCCTCAACCGAAACACTAGGAAATGAAACAATTGTTTTATCCCCATCAACCTTTGTTGTTTGACCAGTACATTGAAAATGAAAACAACTTATTAAAAGAATATATAGAACTTTATGGTGTTTCATCTCTTTTGTGGTATTTTTGTTTAAAAATCAGGACTGTAAAATTAATTAAATTGCACGTCTATCCAAATCTAATTTATAGATAGCAAAAATCATTATGAATCTCGAATATTTTATTTCAAAAAGAATAATTAAGGGAAATAAATCCAACCGATTTTCGCAGCCTATTATTAGAATTGCAATTCTTGCTATTGCTTTAGGCATTATTGTTATGACTATTTCGTTGAGTATTGTGGGTGGTTTTCAGGAAGAAATAAGAAATAAAATTATTGGCTTTGGAAGTCACATACAAATTACCAGTTATGATTCACACAATACGTATGAAGCAAGTCCTATAGATAAAAATCAAGATTTCTATCCACATTTAGACACCGTAAATGGAATAAAACACATTCAGATTTTTGCAACTAAAGCAGGAATTATAAAAACCAATGAAGAAATTTATGGTGTTGTGGTAAAAGGAATTGGAAGTGATTTCGATTGGGAATTTTTTAATCAAAAAATGGTTGAAGGGACTTCTTTTACCATTGAAGATGGAAAAACGAACAATGCCATTTTGTTATCGAAAACCATTGCCAACAAAATGAAATTGAATGTTAATGACAAAATGTTTATTTATTTTATACAGGAAGACGGACAATTACGTCCAAAGGATTTTCTCGTTTCAGGAATATATCAATCTGGTTTAGAGCAGTTTGACAATTTAATGGTAATTACTAACATTGCACACATTCAGAAACGAAACGGTTGGGACGAAAATCAGGTGGGAGGTTTTGAAGTGATTATTGACGATTACAAAAACATTGACAAATTAGATGATTACATCTACAACAACATAGGATATGCACTACATTCAAAAACAATAAAAGAACAAAATCCTGATATTTTCAATTGGTTAGATTTGCAAGATTTGAATGTGATTATCATTATCATTTTAATGGTTATTGTGGCAGTTATCAATATAATTTCTGCTTTGTTGATTTTAATTTTAGAACGAACAGGAACTATTGGTATTTTAAAAGCATTGGGAATGCCCAACTGGAATGTACGCTGGATTTTTATTTACAATGCCATACATCTTATTGTTCGAGGGTTGTTTTGGGGAAATCTGATTGGCATCGGATTATGTTTATTACAATTAAAATTTGGATTTATTAAACTTCCCGAAGAATCGTATTATGTTTCGGAAGTTCCTATAAAATTAGAAATAATAAACATAATTTTGCTAAATATAGGAACATTAGTTATTTGCGTGTTAATGTTAATAATACCTTCTTATGTAATCACCAAAATTTCACCTATAAAAGCCATACGTTTTGACTAAGGAAGTTTATTTTTGGCATAACTAAAAATGATAATTTACGTACTTAAACCATAAAAACAAATAACTAATTTACAACCCTAAAACCTATTTTCATCAATTCAATTAATCAATGACAGCGAATATTTTTAAAACAGGAAACAAAAGTGATTTTGCCGAAAAAAGCAAGCGAATGGCTCGGAAAGGAACAATGGGTGCCTTTATGCTTACAGTTGTTTATGGGGTTTTTACCTCACTTTTCACATCAAATGGACTCTATTTAACTTTAGCTTTTTCGCTTCCTGTTATTTGTGTTGTTTTTTTTGGATTAACCTACTCAAAATTGAAAAATGAGCTAATTTATAAGTTACTCAGTTATTTTTTAATTGTTTCTTGCTGGATGATGTTGTATATCGCATATCACATTGATTTTCAAAGAGAATATACCATTGTGATGATGACCATTTTCATACTTATTTTTCAGGTTGTTCCTACGCCAAAAAAATTAGTTACTTTCGGCTCATTCGTTTTTGTTGCTCTTGTTATTTCTCTTTTATCCTCTAACGAATCATTCCAATTCATTGGGTTAATTTCCTTTTTATTTTTATTTTCATTTGCATTAAGTTATATAGTAACACTCCAACGAAGAGATTTAATTCGAAGTGTTAATAGCAATTCTTCCATCATGAAATCGTTAATAAACAATACGAAAGACGCTATTTTATTAGTCGATTTTTTTTCAAAAGAAGTAGTGGATGCAAACGAAAGAACTTCAAAAGTGTTTGATATTTTAAACTCAGACGAATTTATTAATAGTAACTATTACACTTTATTTGCAGATGAACAATATGTAAATAAAAATCGTGTAGAAATTAAGCAACAAATTAATGAACATGGGTTTTTTAATGACGAAATTCTGTTTAAAACTCCAAAAGGCATTAAGTTTTGGGGGCATTTATTTCTTTCTCCTTTTAATGCAGAAAAAAATAACTATTATATATTACAGATAAGAAACATTGATGTAAAGAAAAAATTTGACGAAAAAATAGCTTCAACATACGAACAATATAGGTTCATATTAGATAATCTGGAAGAATTTATTTACTTAGTTAAATATTCTCCAGAAGGAGCTGCAAGTTTTGAATATGTTAGTCCTTTCATAGAACGTATTTTTGGAATAAAAAAACATGAGTTTGTTACTCCTGAAGCACAAAATAAAATTCAAAAGCTTTATCATCCTGATGATATTCCTGATATGAAAGCAAAAAAAATTAGTTTGTTTAATACAAAAGAAAGAATATCTTTAAAATACAGGGTTAAACCTTTAGGGAAAGACGACTATATTTGGATAGAAGAAACAGTTGTTCCTAAACTTGATGAAGATAATAACATTATTGAAGTAGTTGGGATACTTAGAGAAATTAAAAATTAAAATATTTCTCAGCTACTCCAAAATTGCTGCAATTCCAGGTAAAGTTATTCCTTCAAGGTATTCCAACATTGCTCCACCACCCGTACTCACATGACTCACTTTGTCTGCCAAATTAAATTTATTAATGGCTGCAACAGAATCGCCACCACCAACCAAAGAAAATGCTCCTTTTTCTGTTGCCTCCACAATAGCTTGTGCAATAGCAATGGTTCCTTGTTGAAAATTTTCCATCTCAAAAACGCCCATAGGTCCATTCCACAAAATTAGTTTTGAAGATAAAATGGCTTTTCTAAATAATTCAATAGATGATGAGGCAATATCTAATCCCAACCAACCATCTGGAACAGTATCTATAGCACAGGTTTTAATGTTGGCATCATTACTAAAACTATCGGCAATAACAGTATCAATTGGAAGTAATAATTGAACTCCTTTTTCTTGTGCTTTTTTCATTATATCAAGAGCTGTACTTAAATGATCATCTTCAACCAATGAATTTCCTACATTGCCACCTTGAGCTTTAACAAAAGTATAAGCCATTCCTCCACCAATAATCAAATAATCAACCTTATCAAGTAATTGCGTGATAATGGTTATTTTTGAAGAAACTTTTGCTCCACCAACAATGGCTGTTAATGGTTTTTGGTTGCTATTAAGCACTTTGTCCACACTTTCAATTTCTTTTTCAATGAGATAACCAAACATTTTATCGTTGGGGAAATACTTTGCTAAAACAGTTGTGGATGCATGAGCTCGATGGGCAGTTCCAAAAGCATCATTTACATAAACATCGCCATGTTTTGCTAATTGTTTGGTAAAGGTATCATCTCCAGAAGTTTCTTGTTTATAAAATCGAAGATTCTCTAATAAAATAACATCTCCTGGTTTTGCATTGCTAGTAATTTCAAAAGCGGATTTTCCAATACAATCGCCAGCAAAAATAACTTGTTGACCTAAAGCTGATTCCACAGCAGAAACAATGTGTTTCAACGAAAATTTATCTTCATATCCTCCTGAAGGTCTGCCTAAATGTGAGATTAAAACTACAGACCCACCATCTTTTAAAATTTTTTTTATAGTAGGAATTGCTGCCGTAATTCGTGTGTTGTCGGTAACTTCTAACGTAGTTTTGTCTAAAGGCACGTTAAAATCTACCCGAACAATGGCTTTTTTATTTGCGAAATTGTAGTTATCTATCGTTTGCATAAGAATGATTTTTTAAGTTGCAAAGGTAAAATTTCTTCTTAATTTAGCCCTTTAATAAACAGAATAAAATTTAAAAAAAAGATGTTTTTTAAAGATATAGTTGGTTATCGAGAAACAAAGAAAAAACTTCTTCACATCATAAATAATGATAGAATTAGCCATGCCCAATTATTTTTAGGAAAAGAGGGAAGTGGCAATTTAGCCATGGCACTGGCTTATGCGCAATATGTAAATTGCCAGCAAAAAGGTGCAGAAGACTCTTGTGGAACTTGCCCATCGTGCATTAAATTTCAAAAATTAGTTCACCCCGATTTACATCTTGTTTTTCCTGTTGCAACCAATGAAAAAGTAAAGAAAGACCCTGTAAGTGCCAATTTTTTAGAAAGTTGGCGAGCAGCTTTTTTAAACAACCCTTATTTTACCTTAGCTGATTGGCAAGAAATTGCTGAAACAGGCAACAAGCAATTGCTTATTAACACCAAAGAAAGCAGTGACATATTAAAAGCCCTTAGCCTAAAAACGTATGAAGCTGAATATAAAATTATGTTGATTTGGTTTCCAGAAAAAATGAATGCATCTTCTTCAAATAAATTATTAAAAATTTTAGAAGAACCACCTAAAAAAACTTTGTTTTTACTTGTTGCATCATTTGCAGAGCAGCTTTTGCCTACAATAATTTCTCGCGTTCAGCTCGTAAAATTAAACCCCATTGATGAAAAAGAATTAACAGATTATATTATTGAAAAATATCAATTACCTAAGAATGAAGCCGAAAATATAGCTCGTTTATCTGATGGAAATGTAAATCAACTTATTCGAATTATTGAAAAAGGAGATAATACTGAATTTTTTCAAAATACGTTTGTTCAACTCATGCGATCTGCGTTTGTTGGCAACGTACCTGGTTTAATTGATTGGACTGATGAAATAGCAAAAATAGGTAGGGAAAAACAAAAACAATTTCTAATTTATGGATTGCATTTGTTTAGAGAAAGTTTAATTATGAATTATGGAGATGCTGTGCTATCTAAAAAAAACAGTAAAGAAGCTGAATTTTTAAAAAAATTTGCCCCCTACATTCACGGAACAAATTGTGTGGACACCATTGAATTATTTAATGATGCCGTCTATCATATTGAACGAAATGCCAATCCTAAAATTTTATTTTTAGATGTGGCACTCAAACTAACAAAATTGCTGCGTGTGAAAATGGAAGTCTAATGATTTACGAATTACGATTTTTGATTTACGATTAACTATTTGAGATTTGTTTTTTGTTTTTTGACTATTGACTATTGACCATTGACTATTGACTATTAATATTTTATGAACTTTAAACTAACAGGATTATCTATTTTAAGTGGTTTGTTGCTTGGGTTAGCATGGCCTGAAACAGGCGGTTTTACGTTTTTGATTTTTATTGGTTTTCTACCATTATTATATGTAGAACACATGGTTTCCTTGCAATCGAAAAAAAACACTTCATTGCACGTATTTTTATATGCCTACATTTCTTTTTTCGTTTTCAATACGTTCACCACTTGGTGGATTTGGTATTCATCGGAAGGAGGAGTGATAATGGCTGAGGTGCTCTATTCACTTTTTATGGCAACTATTTTTTTATGGTTTCACGCTGCAAAAAAATACCTAGGAAACAAAAGAGGTTATATCGCTTTGGTGGTTTTTTGGATAGGTTTTGAATGGG
>PHDR01000151.1 GCA_002841035.1 Bacteroidetes bacterium HGW-Bacteroidetes-12
CGCTTCTGGCTAATCACGAAACAAAGGTTCGTAAACCAGAAATGCAAACTGGTCCTAACGTCTTTTACATTGATGCAAATAGCGTATCACTAGACCCAACACTTACTTCCAAACAAGATTATTTATGGAGTTCACAAGCTCTTGGCGTTGGTTACAATAAAAATCACAAAGCCGAAAGTTCCTCACTAAATTCAACCAATGCCACCCGAACCTACGATGCTCCAGACAAAGGAATTATGTGGGGATGGGAAGTGGTAGGTTATTTAATTACCAAAGCCATTGCCGCAGGTTTAATCTTAATACTGGCACTTTTAACACTGTTTGGAGAGCAATTTAGTGTGGATGAAATGTTAAAAATAAGTATCGTAAGTTTTATTTTTATTACACTTACAGGAGTTTTATTGGTAAAAGATTTGGGAAAACCGAAACGATTTTTATACATCATTTTACGACCTCAGTTTAACTCGTGGCTAGCAAAAGGAGCGTATGTTATTTTAGCATTTAGTTCGTTACTTATTTTATTAATTATTTGTTGCTTGATAGGAAATGGGTTTTGGATAAAAACGATTCTTTTTATTACGGTACCCATTGCTTTTTTAACCGCAATTTATACCGCATTTTTGTTTGCCCAAGCAAAAGGAAGGATTTTTTGGAAAAACAATTGGTCGGTATTTTTTATGTTTTTTCATGCCATCATTTTAGGAATTATCGGAACTTCAATTCTACTTAACAAAAACCATCAAGCCTTTTATCCATCAGTTGAAATTATTCATTTCTTAAACATCGTAATTACTTTATTGTTGTTTAAAGGCAATGGATTACCCGATGCCAATTTAGTATCGAATTTAATTTTTAAAGGAAAATATAAATTACAGTTTTGGTCATTAGTAATTTTTATAGGAAACATTGTTCCATTGGCTTTATTGTTTTTCGATCATTCAATCTATCTGTCATCAGTAATGCTATGCATTGGCGTTGTAGTAACCAATTATCTTTTTGTAAAAGTTCCTCAATTAATTCCTTTAAGCTAATGAAAGACAAACGCACATTTATCGAAAAAACTGCTGAGTCGTTAGGCTTTATAAAAAAGTTAAATCGTTTTAACGGAAAATCGCTCGATGAAAATGATATTGATGAGTTGCCTCAATTAAATGAACCTGGTGAATTATCAAGTTATCCACCACCAGAACAATGGAACAATTGGGTAGAATACGACTCATCAAATTGGCCAAAAAAAACAAAAAATACGTACGCTATAATTCCAACCACATGTTTTAATTGCGAGGCAGCGTGTGGTTTATTGGCGTATGTAGATAAAAAAACGGAAACCATTCGAAAATTTGAAGGAAATCCCTATCATCCAGCAAGCAGAGGAAAAAATTGTGCAAAAGGACCAGCCACCATTAACCAAATAAATGACACCGACAGAATACTTTATCCTTTAAAAAGGGTTGGAAAACGTGGCGAAGGAAAATGGAAACGGGTAAGTTGGAATGAAGTGTTGGAAGATATTGGCGGAAAAATAAACCAAGCATTAAAAGAAGAACGACACAATGAAGTTGCATACCATGTTGGTCGCCCTGGCAACGAAGGCTACATGAATCGTGTTTTAAATGCTTGGGGAATTGACGGACACAACAGTCACACCAACATTTGTTCGGCTGGAGCACGATTTGGGTATAGCATTTGGCACGGACACGATAGACCTTCGCCCGATTTTGCCAATGCAAAATTTATTTTATTATTGAGTGCTCATTTAGAAACTGGGCATTATTTTAATCCTCATGCTCAACGAATTATTGAAGCAAAATTAAAAGGGGCAAAACTCTGTGTAATCGACCCACGACTAAGCAATACCGCATCTCGTGCAGATTTTTGGCTACCCACTTTTCCGGGTACTGAAGCTGCACTTTTTTTAGCTTTAGCCAAAATTATTATTGATGAGGGTTGGTACAACAGAGAATTTCTTGAAAATTGGGTCAACTGGCAAGATTATTTGGAATACAAAAATGAAAAAGAAAAATCAACTTTTGAAGATTTTATTGAAGCACTTAAAGAAGAATACAAAACATACACGCCCGAATTTGCTGCCAAAGAATGTGGCATTGATGCCAATGTAATTCCTGAAATTGCCAAAGAAATAGGAAAAGCAGGAACTCAATTTGCTTGTCACAGTTGGAGGAGTGCTACATCGGGTAATTTAGGAGGTTGGCAAGTTGCACGAGCCATTCATTTTTTAACGGTCTTAGTGGGTGCAGTGGGTACCGAAGGTGGTGTAATGCCAAGCGATTGGAACAAATTTAAACCCACTTTTCATGATACCCCAGCAGCACACAAACATTGGAACGAACTACATTTTCCTGATGAATATCCACTTGCTCATTACGAAATGAGTTTTTTATTACCTTATTTCCTGAAAGAAAAAAAAGGAAAACTCGATGTATATTTTACCCGTGTTTTTAATCCTGTTTGGACCTATCCTGATGGTTTTAGTTGGATGGAAATGTTGCAAGACGAATCGAAAATTGGAATGCACATAGCACTTACGCCAACATGGAACGAAACTGCCTATTTTGCCGATTATGTGTTGCCAATGGGGCATGCAGCCGAACGCCACGATTTAAACAGTTATGAAACGCACCAAGCCATGTGGATTGCTTTTCGACAACCTGTAATGAGAGAGTTTTTAAAACAACAAGGCAAAGAAGTAAAGCATACCTATGAATCTAACATTGGAGAAGTTTGGGAAGAAGATGAATTTTTTATTGAACTCTCTTGGAAAATAGACCCTGATGGTTCGTTGGGTATCCGTAAACATTTTGAATCGCCTACCAAACCTGGTGAAATGTTAACAGTTGATGAATATTATGCACATATTTTTAATCATGTTCCAGGATTAACAGAAAAGGCTTCCGCAGAAAATTTATCGCCATTAGCGTATATGAAAAAATATGGTGCTTTTGAAATAAACAAAAGTATGCTTCATCAGCATTTGAATAAAGTAAGTGCTGAAAAAGGGGTTGAGGTAAATGGTGAATTCCGCCAAGGATTTCCAACTCCTAGCAAAAAACAAGAATTTTTTTCTAAAACACTTTTAGATTGGAAATGGCCAGAATATGTCATTCCAGGTTACATCAAATCGCACATTGACAGAGCAACAATTGATAATTCAAAAGGTGAATTTCAGTTGGTGCCTACATTTAGACTACCAACCATGATTCATACCCGAAGTGCCAATGCAAAATGGTTGGTTGAAATTTCAAACCATAATCCCATTTGGATAAATACCATTGATGCCAAAAAACTGAATTTAAAAACCAACGACTTAGTAAAAGTAAACACAGATATTGGCTATTTTGTTGATAAAGTTTGGGTTACCGAATCAATAAAACCAGGTGTAGTAGCATGTTCGCACCACTTAGGAAGATGGAGACGTGAGCAAGACCCTTTATCCAATCGTTGGGCTTCGAATACGGTTGATATTCAAAACTTAGAAAAAGGACAATACAAAATGACCGTAAAAAAACAAATTGCCCGTTACAAAAGTGAAGATAAAGACAGTGAACATATTTTTTGGAAAGACGGGGGCGTTCATCAAAACATTACCTTTCCTCCACATCCAGATCCAATAAGTGGAATGCATTGTTGGCATCAAAAAGTAAAAATTGAAAAAGCAGGGAAGGACGATGTTTATGGAGATATTTTTGTGGACACCAATAAATCGTACCAAATTTATAAAGATTGGTTGGCTCTAACTCGACCTGCTCCAGGGCCTGATAATTTAAGAAGACCATTGTGGATGAACAGACCTCTTAAACCTATTGCGGAAGCTTTTTATAAAGACAAGAAATAAAACCGTGTTGAAAATTATCATACTTAGTCTATATTACAAATAGACTGATTATTTTTACTACCTAAAAGTATAAAAAATGTCAGTAGATGCCATCATTACCATTATTGTTATTTTAGGAGCAATTGTGTTATTTGCCACCGAAATTATCTCGATTGATTTAGTTGCCTTATTAGTAATGACTATCTTAATTCTATTTGGTGTAGTTACTCCACAACAGGGAATAGAAGGTTTTAGTAATAAAGCCACTGTTACCGTTGCATTTATGTTTGTGTTGAGTGCTGCATTGCTAAAAACGGGGGCATTGCAATTTTTAACCTATCGTTTATCTAACTTGTTTAGAACTAACTTTACATTAGGAATTGGTTTGATGATGATTATGGTTGCTGTAATTTCAGCTTTTATCAACAACACACCAGTTGTGGCAATTTTTATTCCTGTAGTGATACAAATTGCACATGCCTCTGGTCAAAGCCCTACCAAAATGTTAATTCCTTTATCGTTTGCTTCTATTTTTGGAGGAACATGTACGTTGATAGGAACGTCAACAAATATACTGGTCAGTGGAATAGCCGAAAAAGAAGGCGTTGGTGCGTTTTCGATGTTTCAAATGAGTCCATTAGGTTTGGTGTTTTTAGGAGTAGGTATTATTTACATGATTTTTATTGGTATAAAAATATTACCAAACAGAAAGCAAGAAGATTTAAACACTAAATTCGGAATGCGAAATTATTTATCGGAAATAGAATTGCTCGAAAATTCTGATGCGGTTGGTAAAACCATTATGGAATCGACTTTAGTAAAAGAGTTAGAATTAGATATTATTGAAGTGAGAAGGGGAAGTGAAAGTTTTAATTTGCCAGCAGGAGATTTTGTGTTGCTTGCCAACGACATTTTAAAAGTACGTTGCGATGTTGAAAAAATAAAATTGTTAAAAGATAGAGCTAAAATAATGGTGGCATCTTCCATTAAAATTGGGGGAGAAGACTTTAAAGGGCAACATACTACTTTGGTTGAAATGGTGATTACTTCAAACTCCGAATTAGATGGAAAAACCTTACGTGAAGTTGATTTTAGAAGACGATTTAGGGCTGTTCCGTTGGCTATTCAGCACAGAGACGAAGTGGTGCATGAAGATTTATACAAAGTAACACTAAAAGCTGGTGACGTAATTTTAGCAGAAGTAAAAAATCACTACATCAAAGAAATTAAAAAACTAGAAACTGAGCAAAACAACCCATTTATATTAATTTCCGAAGACATGTTGTTGGACTTTGATAGAAAAAAGTTTTTTATTGTAATTTCTGTGTTACTTGCCATTGTTGGCTTAGCAACTTTCGAATTGCTCGATATTATGGCTGGAGCAATTGCTGGAGTGGTGTTATTGGTGTTGCTAAAATGTTTATCCATGAAAGAAACCTACGAAGCCATCAATTGGAAGATTATTTTTTTATTGGTGGGAGCGTTGAGTTTAGGTGTTGCGATGAAAAATACACAACTTGATATACTTATTGCAAGCAACATTGTGGACAACTTAGGCAAGTGGGGGCCTATAGCTATTGTTTCAGGATTGTATTTGGTTACTTCTTTTTTAACCGAAATTATGTCGAACAATGCTACAGCTGCTTTATTAGCACCCATTTCAATAGCAACAGCTCATAATTTAGGATTGAGCCCTATTCCGTTTTTAATGGCAATTACATTCGCTGCTTCAGCGAGTTTTATGACACCTGTCGGTTACCAATGTAATGCGATGGTTTATAGTGCGGGTAACTATAAGTTTATGGATTTTATAAAAGTGGGTACTGCTCTAAATATTCTATTTTGGATACTTGCAACGTTTTTGATTCCTGTTTTCTTTCCGTTTTAAAAAGTTGAAAGGAATTAAACCTCTTCTAATAAAGTTCTAAAAGCTACAAATTTACCATCATAACGCTCTAAATGAGATTTTTGTAATTTTGGTGCGTGTTCTTTTTGGTAGGAATCTAACATCTCTTTACTCAAACAAAAATATTGAATAGCATAGGTATGTCCCACTTCATCTTCTTGTGTGCTTAATACTTTACATATTCTATTTTCTTTAAAACATCCTGTATTCATCACATCAGGAATATGAACATTTTTCATCCAATTCAACCAATCTTGATGAACAGATTCGTCTATATTGATGGTAATATTATAAATTAGCATTGGAATAAATTTTAAATTTTAAGTGTTGATTTTTAAATAGCAAGTAATTATTTCATTTTCAAATTGTCATATTATCAACGCCACTTCAATTACATCAGAGAACAATTCTTTCAATGAAATTCCTTCATAAGCAGCCATTTGAGGAATCAAACTTTGGGCTGATTGTCCTGGAACAGTATTAATTTCTATGAGATGAGGTTGATTATCTACAATGATGTAATCAACTCTGCAAATTCCTTTTAAATCAAGAATTTCATAGATGTTTTTTGTGATGGATTTAATATTAGTTTCTAATTCTTTGGGTAAATCGGCTGGTGTAATTTCTTTTGATTGTCCTAAATATTTAGCATCAAAATCAAAAAACTCATTGTCTGATATTATTTCAGTGATGGGCAATACTTTTATTCCTTTTTTTGACAAATAAATTCCGTTTGTAACTTCTCTTCCTTGCATAAAGGTTTCTATCAATGCTTGAGTTCCATGTTCTAGTGCTTTTTTAATAGCTGATTCGAGTTCTTTTCCTTCTTTCACCTTTGTAACCCCAAAACTGCTACCACCGTCAACAGGTTTAACAAAGCAAGGTAACCCTATTTTTTTTATGATTTCATCAGTAATTATTACTTCATTTTTTCTAACCAGTACCGAATCAGCTACTTTTATTCCGAAGCCTTTTAAAAATTGATTGCATACATATTTATTAAACGTAAGTGTTGATGCCAAATGTCCGCAAGTAGTGTAAGGCAAGCCCATCATATCAAAATAGGCTTGTAATTTTCCATCTTCACCAGGTGTTCCGTGAATTACAATAAATGCTAAATCGAAGGTTTTTTTTTTGTTTTCTATTTCGAAAGAAAAATCAGTTCTGTTAATCGTTACTTTTTTATCATTAATGAATACAAACCAACCTTCTTCATCAATACTAACTTTAAAGGGTGTGTATAAATTTAAGTCAATAT
>PHDR01000152.1 GCA_002841035.1 Bacteroidetes bacterium HGW-Bacteroidetes-12
CTGGTGGTCAATTTGAATTGGAAAGTGGTGGTCAGTTTGCTCCGAAATTGGTGGTCAATTTGCTCCGAAATTAGGTGGTCAATTTGACCGTTTTTTCCACATACGCCAACGATATTAACAATTGGGATGGAGGTTATGTCATTATTGGAGTAGAAGAAGACAATGGGAAAGCCAAGTTACCGCCTATTGGTTTACACGTTCAAGAGTTGGATGCCATCCAGAAAAAATTGATTGAACTGTCTCATAAGTTAAGCCCTGTTTATATTCCAGTTTTTCAACCATATTTAATGAATGGAGAGCACATATTGGTTGTATTTGCCCCGGCTGGAGATAACAGACCCTACAAAGCTCCTATTAGTTTAAGCGAAAAAAGAACGGAAAGAGCAATGTACATTAAACGAGGCTCGAAAACGGTAAAAGTAAAAGACGGTTCTGATGATGAGAGAAGACTAATTGAACTCACAGCACGTATCCCCTTTGATGACCGAATAAACCAAACAGCCAAGTTAGATGATTTAAATTTACATTTGATCCAAAGCTATTTAAAAGAAGTGATGAGCTCCTTGTATGAAGAAAGCATGAAAATTCCATTCTCTGAATTATGCAGACATCTAATGATAGCTAAAGGTTCTGACGAACTATTGCGTCCTACAAATGCTGGGTTGCTGTTGTTTAATGAGCATCCCGAAAAATTCTTTTCAGGAGCAAGAATTGATTTGGTTATTCATAAAAGTAAAGTCGGAAAAGACTATACCGAAAAGTTATTTACTGGATCTATCATACAGCAAATTAGGGATGTCTTGCAATATTTCAAATCTACTATTATAGAAGAATTGGTAGTTAAATCAGCTAGGCAAGCAGAATCTATACGTTTCTTCAACTATCCCTTTCAGGCTATTGAAGAAGCTGTAGTTAATGCGGTTTATCATAAAAGCTATGAACGGGAAAATCCGGTGGAGATTCAAATACATAAAGATAAAATTGAAATATTGAGTTTCCCTGGTCCTATGCCTCCCATAAATCAAGCTATGCTGAAAAAACAAAGAGTAGTAGCACGAGATTATAGAAATCGTAAAATAGGTGGGTTTTTAAAGGAGTTGAAACTTACAGAAGGTAGAGGAACAGGATTGCCCATTATTCATAGTAGTATGGAAGAAAACGGTTCACCACCGCCTGTTTTTGAGACGGATGAAAACAATGCTTATTTTTTGAGTATTATTCCGATTCATCCTTTAACGGAATCCATCTTAGGCTCTCGAAATAAATCGAAAGGAGACGAAGATAAAGCAAACATAATCAGCAGTTTAAACAAGATAAATACCTATCTTAGTCTCTCTGTCTCTGAATTGAGAGACAAAGACAGAGATGCTATTAAGGATAGGGTAAACACTTCAATTATTAAGGTTCTACAATATTGTAAAGAACCCAAATCAAGCGATGAAATATTTGAGAAAATCGGGCTTTACAAAAACACCAAAAATCATAATCATCATATAAAACCTCTAATAGAGATTAATTGGCTGAACCAAACGATTCCCGACAAACCCACTAGCAAGTACCAAAAATATTACACTACTGATTTAGGTAAAAAATTACTTGCGATAATCTCAATAGACAGCAATTCAGGAATTAAAAGAATTCCGGTAGCGTCTTCAAATATTGCGGCTGTTGGCTATGACAAAGAAGTGCACATTTTAGAAATAGAGTTTCATCACGGTGCGATTTATCAGTATGTTGATGTGCCGGAAAATGTGTTTGAAGAACTTATGAGTTCATCAGCAATGGGAAGCTATTTTTTGAATGAAATAAAAAACAAATTTAAACACCAACAGAAATAAAACTTGCGGATAGTATTTGGAAGAAGCTTTCGGCAAGGAAGCTAAATAAGAATAAATTTTATGGATACAGACGATTTATCAATACCATCATATAATGGAATCATTGTAGAAGCAGAAAGGTTTAACCACGATTTGACGTTACAGTTTGGAGTGTTAGCTTCTGGTTGTAAAGATGATGGCGAATATTTGAATAAAGCGGAAGCCTTAATAAAAAAATGGCTTAATGAAGATGATATGTTCAATTTAGTTGAAGATATTTTCTTCGGTGAATCTGTGAATGAAAACGAATTCAAAAAAATATTAAACAAGCTATTATCCAATATTGCTGAAATCAGAAAGACTCCAATGGAACAACGTGAATATGAAAATTGGGATTGAGCAATATCACTGAAAATGGTTTCAAATCCCGAAAATATAAACACATTCCACTCCCTTTTCAGAGGCAGAGAAGATGTTTTTGCTGTTCGTTGGGAAAAAGGAGATAAAAAAGGCTATATGCCTTCGTACTTTTATGATCCATATATGTACCGGGTACATAAAATGAAAGGCGGAACTTTTCAGAATTATAAAGACAAATCCTATTTACCGCTAAACGATAATGAAATTGTAAAACATTTAAATGGTATTCAGCAAATTGGTGTTTATCCATTACTTCCAGATAATACTTCGTTGTTTTTGGTTGCTGATTTCGACAAAAATAATTGGATAGCAGAAGCCAAAACTTTTCTCAACGCTTGTGAACAAAGAAATATATCGGCATATTTAGAGCGTTCCCGTTCAGGAAATGGTGGACACGTTTGGATTTTCTTTGAACAACCTTATCCAGCCATAAGAAGCAGAAAAATTTTCATTTCCATATTGGAGCAGTCAGGCATATTTTCATTGTTCGATAAAAGCTCAAGTTTTGACCGATTGTTTCCCAACCAAGATTTTCTTTCTGATAAAGGTCTTGGAAACTTAATTGCACTTCCTCTATTCAAAACTACTTTAGAGCAAGGCAATAGCTGTTTTATTGATCCAAAAACGCTAAAACCAATTATCGATCAGTGGCATTTTCTGCAAAATATAAAAAGAGTGCATGCTTCTGCACTTGATAATTTATATCAGGATTTTTCAACCACCAACAAACCTGTTTTTCAAAAAAAAGAAATAGGAAAGATGATTATTTCATTAGAAAATATGGTGACTTTAAGTAGGGATGAAATGACAACTCCATTGATAAATTTCCTGAAAGAAGAATTGAATTTTGCCAATTCCGAATTTATCATTAAGAAGAAAATGGGTAAAAAAACTTTTGGAACTGAACGCTTTTTCAAATTAGTGGAAGAAACTGAAAACGAAGTAATCATTCCGAGAGGATTTATTGGAAAACTAATTCGATTTTGTAGAGAAAATCAAATTGAACACAATTTGTTGGATAAAAGAAAGAAAAAGGATTGTGTTTCATTTTCATTTTCATTTAATGCTCAATTGCGAGACCATCAAAAACAAGCCCTCAAAATTATTTCTAAAAAAGATTTTGGCGTAATTGTAGCGCCTCCCAGTTCGGGGAAAACAATTATAGGATTAAAAATTATTGCCGAAAAACAGCAACCTGCCTTAATTATTGTTCATCGCAAGCAATTGGTTGAACAGTGGATAGAAAGAATTGAAACTTTTTTGGGTATCCCGAAAAGTGAAATCGGTAAAATTGGTCAAGGTAAAAACAAAATTGGGAATAGGATTACAGTCGCCACTATTCAGAGTTTACCAAAGCAGATTGAGAATATTGAAACAGCATTTGGTACAATAATTATTGATGAATGTCATCATATTCCTGCTGAAACTTTTAGAAATACCATTGAAAAACTACACACTTTTTATTTGTATGGACTAACTGCAACACCATTCAGAAAGTTCAGCGACGGAAAGTTGATTTTTACACATATCGGGGAAATTATTGCAACGATAAAACCAAATGAAATTGAATCATTCAAGCAAGCAAAAATTGTAATTCACAATACAGAACTTGATGTCCCTTACAATTCCAAAACAGATAGTTTTGAAACACTTTCAAAAATTTTAATTCACGATTCTACAAGAAATAAACTTATTTTAAAAGATGTGAAAAGAGAATTAAATGCAGGTAAAAAAGTTGTTATCATTACAGAAAGAAAGGAACATATAGATTCGCTTAATCAGTTTTTGAAACAATCTTATGAAGTGGTTACGCTTAGTGGAGAGGATTCTGAAAACAACAGAAAATCTAAATGGCAAATTCTGAATGAAGGAAACTTTCAAGCACTAATTACAACGGGGCAATATTTTGGGGAGGGAACGGATTTACAAAGTATAAATTGCCTTTTTCTGGTTTATCCTTTCTCATTTGAAGGGAAATTAATTCAATACATTGGCAGAGTTCAGCGTTCAGAAATTTCACCTATTATTTATGACTACAGAGATTATAGAATAAATTACCTGAATAAACTCTTTTTAAAACGGAACACTTACTATCGCAAAATAAATAAACAAGCTACCTTGTTTGATGAACCAACAGAGGATAAGCCTGTTTCAAGCGACATCAAAACCATAGAAAAAACGATTAAAATACAGATTGAAGAACTTGAATTTGGGTATGGCGTTGTTTCTTTCAACTATCTGATTGGCGAGATGAATACTGCCCTTGAGTTTGAAATAGAAAATTTGGAAGTAAGACCAGAATTTGATGTATTGAAACCCTATTTTTCAAAAACATTAAAATCAAAAAACATAAGTGTTGATATTTTCGCCGAATTTGAATACGGGAAATTAGTTTCGCAATTGGCCAATTCACTTGATATTGAAAAAATCAATCAAGAAGTGGTTGAAAGCGTAAAATTCCAATTCATAACAAAAAATGTATTGGGCAAATTAGCTACAACAAAAGAAAACTTATTAACCATAAACGAATTAGAAAATCAAAATCTTTACATTGACGGAGCTATACTATTGGAAGATATTTTAAAAACCAAAAACTTTAAACATTCGCAAAATATTAGGTATTTAGCAGACAAGCACCAAAGCAATCTTATGAAAATCAGATTTGTATTAAGTCCCTTTTCATTTGTATTTCTTTTGTCAGGAGAACAACAATATCATATCGTATTGGAAACACTAGACACAGAAGAAGCTACCTATCTGTGGCATACTGATAAAAGCAAACAAAAGCTTATAGACAAAGTAAAAGAGATTGATTCGCAACTCAATATTATTCGCAACAAAGGAAGACAAGTGTTCTTAGAAACAAATCCGAATAACTTTTCTAAAATTATTCACGATTATTCAGACAACAAAAAAGGATTTATTATTTGGAAAGATATGTTGGAAGAAAGAATTACATAACCCAAAAGCACAAACGCACACATTTACAAGCCACGTATGACCGAAATTAGCAAAAAAGAAATTATTAATAGTCTAACAAAATCAGCATTTAGTATGATTCCATTTGCTGGTCAAGCATTAAATGAATTGGTTTTTGAATATAATGGTAGATTAAAACAAAAGAGGTTAAACAATTTTATCGAAGTTCTATCCGATTATTTTGTGCAAAATAGAGATATCAATCTTAAGAATATTAAAACTGATGATTTTAATGATTTATTTGAATCGATATTAAGAAAAGTTGTAACCACAAAATCAGATTTCAAATTAAAAAGATTCAAAAAAATTTTAGTAAAAGAGTTGAATAATCCTTCTAAAGAAACAGAACTCATTTCATTATATTTAGATTTAATTAGCTCACTCTCAGAAGAGGAATTAAGAGTTTTATATAATCACAGGCATTTTGATAGTATATATGAAAATGAACTAATTAAAAGAGCTGAACTTTATCAAAATTTGAATAATCCATCGATAAATGAAAATCAAGAAATTGATAAATTAGGGAGAGAAATATATAAAAATTCTAATATAAGCTTCAAAGATGAAATTAGTAGGATTACTCACAAACATAAATATTTAAAGAAATACAGGAAAGCAGAAAGCCATAAATTGGATGAACAAAAGTTTCTTTTTTATAAACAGCGATTATTTTCAAAAGGACTTTTGACAGATCACGGAATAGGAAAATATAATTATATTCCATTTGATCAAATGCAAATAACTGAATTTGGAAAAAGATTTATTGAATTTATAAAATCTTAGAACTGACAAAACTACAAGTAACACCTCATAAAATTTATACTTATATTTAAACTAAATAATGAACTAATAATCATTCAATAAAATTAGTGCTACGGCGGAAAAATCTTTGATTTATAGGTTGTACGAATCATAATGCAAAAACCTTTACCTAACATATCGAAAAAAAGGATAAATATTTGGTTTTTAGTTGACAATTTCATAAATTTATGTAACTTTGTCAACCAAAAAGAATTGAATTATGAATAATATAGTTGCAAATCGAATTAAAAACGCTCGTATTTTAAGATGTTTGTCTCAACAAAATGTTGCGGATGAATTGGGTATTTCTAAGCAAATGATCTGTAAATATGAAAATGGAGAGGCAATGCCAACCAGTTCAAAGCTCTTAGATTTATCTAAACTTTTTGGACTTAAAGTTGACTATTTTTTTAGTTCATTTCAAGTTGAGCTTGGGGAAATAAATTTTAGGAAAAAATCGAATTTTCCAATGAAAAAGCAAGATTCATTGAAAGAACAAATTAAAATAAATCTTGAGAATTATCTATGGATTGAAGACTCTTTATCTATAGATTATAATTTTAAAAACATCATAAAAAACAGCAAAATAAACAGCATTGAAGATATTGAAAATATTGTTCTTAAATTACGTAATGAATGGAATATTGGAATTGATCCAATACATAATATAATTCAACTATTAGAGGATAAAGAAATAAAAGTAATTGAACTTTTTGACGTAGATGAAAAATTTGATGGAATGGCAACCTACGTAAATAATAAATTTCCAGTAATTGTTGTCAATGGAAATTTCCCGGTAGAAAGAAAAAGATTTACCCTTCTTCACGAATTAGGGCATCTTCTTCTTAATTTACCTGAGTGTAACATTAAAGAAGAAGAAAACTATTGCAATAAATTTGCAGCTGAATTTTTATTCCCAAAAAATATCGTTATAAAGGAATTTGGAGGAAAAAGAGAGCATA
>PHDR01000153.1 GCA_002841035.1 Bacteroidetes bacterium HGW-Bacteroidetes-12
CCTTTCGTTCCCAATTTTATTCCTGTTGAGCCTGTTGAAGATCCAAACGAAACATTTATTATTGTAGAAGATATGCCTGAATTTATTGGCGGTGAAAGAGAAATGTTGCGTTATCTGAAAACCAATACGAAATATCCTGAAATTGAAAGAAAAATAGGAAGTCAAGGTACAGTTTGGGTAAGTTTTGTAGTTGGAAAAGATGGAAAAGTTAAAAACGCTAAAATTGAGCGTGGAGTAAGTAAATACTTAGATGCAGAAGCCTTGAGAGTAATCAATGCAATGCCCGATTGGATTCCAGGAAAACAAAGAGGAAAAACCGTAAATGTGTCTTATAAGTTGCCTGTTAAGTTTATATTAAAATAAACTAATCATAAACAACTCTAAATAAAAAAAGGTTCTTTATAAAGAACCTTTTTTTATACACAATACCCTATGTATAACTTTGTTTTATCTTATTAAACATCAAAACAAATCCAACTAATTTTGACACTAAATTGTAATACCTATTTATTATGGAAAACAAAGAAATAACTTCATCAGCAACAAACTCAAAAGGAAACAAAACAAACAAGTTCCTAGTTGTGCTAATTGTTTTGCTTCTCTGTTTTTGCGGATATTTAATTTGGCAAAACTTAGAGCTTCAAAAATCAATTGAAACAGGAGAGATTGCTTACACAGAAGTTTCTACTGAGCGTAATCAAATTCAAGCAGAGTTGGAAGATATGTTAGCAAAATATGATGATTTAGAATCCAATAATCAAGAATTAAGTACTGAGTTAGCTGCCGAAAAAGAAAAAATTGAAGAATTACTAAAAAAAGCCAAAGGAAAAGATTGGACTATTCATCAACTCAAAAAAGAAACTGAGTCGCTCCGAAAAATAATGCAAGGTTTTGTGGTACAAATTGATTCGTTAAACCAACTCAACAATAAACTTACCGAAGAAAACAAGGTTGTTAAAACAAAACTTACCGATGAGCAACAAAAAACCAAAGAACTGGTAGATAAAAATGAAAACTTATCAGGCATTGTAACTGTTGCCTCCTATTTAAAAGCTCAAGGATTAACGGCTTCGGGCATTAAGGTTAAAAGCGATAACACGGGAAAAGAAAACGACAGGGCTAAAAAAATTGACAAAATTAGAACCTCTTTTACTATTCAAAAAAACACAATAACCATTCCTGGTAAAAAATGGATTTATGTGCGCATTTTAACGCCTGACGGCAGAGTGCTATCAGAAAAAACAGACGATTCCAATAAATTTGATTTTAATGGTGTTAGAGGATTATATTCTGCCAAAAAAGAAATAGATTACAAAAATGAAGAACTCAATGTAACCATAGATTGGATTAAAACTGAAGAATTTCCTGTAGGAGAATACAATGTTGAAGTTTATGCTGATGGTGTGGATATTGGAAAAACAAAGTTCTCTTTAAAATAATAGCTGTTTTATTTTTTTATGGTAATATTGCCAACTAAAAAAATAAAACAATGGGATTTATTAAAGAATTTAAAACATTTGCCGTTAAAGGAAATGTGCTTGATATGGCTGTGGGTATCATTATTGGTGGTGCTTTCGGTAAAATAGTTTCATCATTTGTATCTGATGTAGTAATGCCTCCAATAGGAGTTTTACTGGGCGGTGTTGATTTTAAAGATTTAAAAATAGTTATTAAAGAAGCTCAACCTGCCCTTATGGAAGGTGCTAATGAAATAGCCGCAGCAACCACCGAAGTAGCACTAAATTATGGAGCTTTCATCAATACTATTATTGATTTTATAATTATCGCTTTTGCAGTATTTATGATGGTGAAAGCCGTAAACTATGCCAAAAAGAAAGAGGAAGTTGCTCCTGCTCCTGTTGAGCCACCAAAAGCATCTAATGAAGAAGTTTTATTATCTGAAATTAGAGACCTTCTAAAAAACAAGTAAAAATCATTATCCATTATTTTTAAAAACAACTTAATTATTTTATAATTATGAACAAATTTATTTATGCCATTTTTATTGTGTTTAATGTATCATTATTACAAGCACAAGTAATTGAAAAAGAATTAACAGAGGCAGAAAAAATTCTTAAAGCACAAGTTGCTGATACGTTAGATGGATGGAAAACAGGAGGGTTGTTTGGAGCAAATCTCTCTCAAGCAAGCTTTACTAACTGGTCTGCTGGTGGTGAAAATTCTATAGCAGTAAACAGTTTAATGAGTGTTTTTGCCAACTACAAAAAAGGGAAATCATCATGGGACAATACACTTTTGTTGGCTTATGGTATATTAAAACAAGGGGGAGCAGGCACAAGAAAAACAGACGATAAAATTGATTTTATGTCAAAATACGGTTACAAAGCTTCTGATAGATGGTTTTATGCTGGATTAGTAAATTTTAAAACTCAATTTTATGAAGGATATAATTATCCTGATGATTCAACTAAAATCTCTAATTTTTTAGCTCCAGCTTACGGCTTGATTGCCCTAGGTATGGATTATAAACCCCATAGTAATTTCACTCTATTTTTGTCTCCTTTTACAGCAAGAGTTACCATAGTAAACGACCAATCGCTTGCAGATATTGGAGCATTTGGTGTTACTGCTGCAGAACAGGATGATTTTGGCGTGCTTACAAAAAAAGGTGAGAATTTCAGAGCAGAATATGGAGCTTATGTCCGAATGATGTATAAAAAAGAGATTATGGAAAACATAAATTTAGAAACAAGGATTGATTTTTTTACCAACTATTCTGATGAGCCAACACATGTTGATGTTAACTGGGAAGTTTTGCTTAGTTTTAAAGTTAATAAATTTATCTCCGCAACTTTATCTACTCAGCTAATTTATGACCATGACACAAAATTAGCGTTAGACAGAAATGGAGATGGAATAAATGAAGGCTCTGGACCTAGAACTCAATTTAAAGAGATACTAGGAATAGGGTTGTCATATAAATTCTAATTAACTTATAGCTAACAAAATAATAAAACCAACAAGAATTCTTGTTGGTTTTATTATTTTTACACCTTGGTGCAAGGCAACCGAAAAAAAGAAATCACGTCTAACCACAAAACCAATGGATCAAGTTGATCAAGATAAACTAAATGACCTTGTTAAAGAGTGTCTTAAAGGTAACCGAAAAGCTCAAAAAGAGATTTACCAGTTATATTATGGTAAAATGATGAGTGTTTGTTACCGATACTGCAATAATAAGGACGATGCAAGAGATTTATTACAAGATGGTTTTTTGAAAGTTTTTAGTAATTTAAATAAGTACGAATTTAAAGGTTCTTTAGAAGGTTGGATTAGAAGAATAATGGTAAACACGGCTATTGATTTCTATCGGAAAAACAAAGACGTGCATTTTGTTGATGATGAAGAAGGTTATATTCTAGATAACAACAATGCCGAAAGTGCGGATTCTATTTATAGCACATTTGGAGTAGAAATAATAATGGAAGCCATACAAGAACTAACACCAGTTTATAAAACGGTATTCAATTTGTATGTGATGGAAGGCTACTCGCACAAAGAAATAGCTGAGGAATTAAACATAAATGAAGGAACTTCTAAATCTAACTTAGCAAAAGCTAAACGAAATTTAAGAGACCTATTAGAAAATAAAAATGCCCAACAAAATGGATAACTTTGATAAAATAATAAAAGACAAACTCGATAGTTTTAATGTTCCCTTTAATGAAGCTCATTGGGCTGAAATGGACGCAAAACTTAACGCAGTAAAAACAGCAAAACTGAAACAAAACATTTCTATAGCTGCTTCTGTTGTTGCTATTGTTGCAATTTCAGCATACTTTTTATCTGTTTATATGCCTACAAACAATGTTGTTTATACAAATGACAATCCACTCGAAAACAAAGAAATTAGTACTAACAAACACCATCAACAAACTAATACTAATGTTCTAAAAAACAAAAATCATACTAAGGAAGAAACGCTTGAAAACAAAAAAGAAATTCTTACTGAAAAAATAAGTGAAGAAGAAGTTATTAGTAATGATAATGATGTTATAGAAACTACTTCTAACCAAAATGGTAATGAAAAAACTTCCTTGCCAGAAAATACCAACGAAAAAGAAACTAATAAAACATATACAAATACGCCTCAAGAGACGGAAGAAGAAAAAATTAGTTTTGAAATTTTCGGTTCGTTAGTTTGTGAAGGTCAACAAGTTAGTTTTAAATCTTATGTTGATGGGGATAATCTATCTTATAATTGGGAGTTTGGAGATGGAAACACATCCAACGAAGCCCATCCAAAACACATCTATAAAGCAGATGGCATTTATGATGTAACGCTTTCTGTAACCAATCAAAAAACAAAAAAAACATATACGGATAAACAAAACAACGCCATCACAATTTTACCTATTCCTAAAAAAGATTTTAATTATACCGAACAATCCTTAATAAATGATAGAAACAAAATAAAATATCCTTACACTACTTTTTCTGTAGAAGTTAAAAACATCAAGGCCTATGTTTGGGACGCTGGAAATGGAAAAATTTCTACCAAACCTTCTCCTGAATTTTTATTCGAGAAAGCAGGAAGTTATCCTGTTAAAGCTACTTTAACCCATCAATCTGGTTGTGAAGTAACAGTTACTAAAACTATTGAAATTGAACAAGATTTTGATTTATTGGCTCCAACTGGATTTGTTCCGAATAGCAACATAAATGAAAATACTACTTTTATTCCTAAAGCGTTGCTAGGTTGGGATATTAAGTTTGAAATGATAATTTCGGACAAGTCTGGAAACGAAATTTACAGAACATCTGACAGCAACAAGCCTTGGAATGGAAAGTTAAACAACACAGGTACAATGCTTCCCGAAGACATTTATATATGGAAAGTAGTTACTTATGATGCTAAAGGATTAGCTCATACTCATTCTGGAACTATAAGATTAATGAATAAATAGTGTTTGTCTAATGTCCGATATCTTCGTTATTTTCGTTTTATAAATCCGTTATCCCGATAGCTATCGGGATGACTGATTTTCAGACCATCGAAACCTCAATCTCGAACATTACTCACAATATTAAATTGTTTTTTAGTTGTGTTCGTGAGTTCGCTTCACTCAGTTCTGATCCAAACACTGTACTTTATGGACAGACACAAAATATCTTTTAAAATTATTTTACGCAATAATCAATAGCCTTAATCATGTCCTGTTGAGTGATAATATGGTATTTATCATTTTCATATTTTACCATTACCGCTTTATTTCCTTGTTGAAATAACTTAGAAATAGCATTAATGCTAGTTTTCTCATCTACCATAGCAAATGGTTTTTCCATGATGTGTTTTACTGGTAAAAGTTTTAAATCAGGATTTTCTAATAATTTAGCAAACAATTGATTATCGGTTAAAGAACCCACAAAACACCCATCTTCTACCACAGGAAGTTGAGATATTCCATATTGATTCATTAATAAAATAGCCTGCGAAACAGGATTTTCTGTGGAAACCGTTACTAAATGTTTTCCTTGATGGTCTTTAATTAAATCCAAAGCGTTTGTTTTTTCTTCGTCTAAGAACCCTCTATCTCGCATCCAATCATCATTGAACATTTTACCAACATAACGACTTCCGTGGTCATGAAAAAGCACCACCACCACATCGTCTTTTGTTAATTCATCTTTTAATTGCAACAATCCTTTTATGGCAGACCCTGCTGAATTTCCAACAAAAATTCCTTCTTCTTTAGCTAACTTTCGTTGATAAATGGCTGCATCTTTATCGGTTACTTTTTCAAATTTATCAATAATACTAAAATCAACATTTTTAGGCAAAATATCTTCACCAATACCTTCCGTAATGTAAGGATAAATTTCATTTTCATCAAAAATACCTGTTTCATGGTATTTTTTAAATACAGAACCATAGGTATCTATACCCCAAATTTTAATATTAGGATTTTTTTCTTTGAGGTATTTTCCAACACCCGAAACAGTTCCTCCTGTACCAACACCAACTACAAAATGAGTTATTTTTCCTTCAGTTTGCTCCCAAATTTCAGGACCAGTAGAAAGATAATGTGCTTTTGTGTTTGATGGATTATCGTATTGATTGACATACCATGAATTTGGTATTTCAGTTGCCAATCGTTTAGAAACAGAGTAATACGAACGAGGATCTTCTGGAGCAACATTGGTTGGACAAACATAAACATCTGCACCTACAGCTCTTAAAATATCCATCTTTTCTTTGCTTTGCTTATCGCTCAAAACACAAATTAGCTTATATCCCTTAATGATGGCTACCAACGCCAATCCCATACCAGTATTTCCTGAAGTACCTTCTATTATTGTTCCACCTGGTTTTAAACGTCCATCTGCCTCAGCATCTTCTATCATTTGCACCGCCATTCGGTCTTTCACAGAATTTCCTGGATTTGTAGTTTCTACTTTCGCTAACACCAAAGCATCAATGTTCTTAACTATTTTGTTAAGTTTAACTAGTGGAGTGTTTCCTATTGTTTCTAAAATGTTATTGTAGTACTTCATTTTTACTTGTTTATGCATTAATTATTATGCACACAAAAGTAATTAATCACATTGTTAAATTAATTGTAAAAGTGTCAAAAAATAAAAAACTAACTATGGAACCCACCTATAGATATCATCTACTTTATTAAAATCAAAACTGATTTAGGAATACACCCTATTTATCATTGTTTACGAAAAAGAATTGAGGCTCATATTTGCCTGTAATTCGTAGCTTATACGGTCTATAAAGAACTCGAAAGGGTATTGAAAATAGAAAAATATCCACTATCTTTTGAGAAAGCTGCCGAACTAACTCATAATATGTATCAAATGGAATTCACACTGCCAGAATCACTGCGTTGCACAAAAATTTTGCTAAAAATGGATGGGAATCAAAAGAAATTAATCCAGATTATTAATAAATTTTTCTA